>NZ_JAQTWM010000047.1 GCF_028689305.1 Rhodoferax sp.
GTGACAAACCGCCCACCCCATTCGCGGATGTAGTCCAGCTGCGCCATGACCTCGTGCCTGAGGTTCCAGGGCAGGATCAGCACATGACTGGGGCGGTGGGCTTTCAACGCGGCCTCGTCCACGATGGGGATGCGGCTGCCTGGCAGGAACTTGCCTTGTTTGGCCGGATTTTTGTCCACCACATAGGGCAACAGATGCGGGCGCACCCCGGCAAAGTTGAGCAGGGTATTGCCCTTGGCGGCAGCGCCATAAGCCGCCACCGATTCACCACGGTTGGCACATTGCAACAAAAATGATAGCAACTCACGACCTATTCTTGCGGGCTGGAGGCCAAATTCTTCATAAAAATCCGGGGTGCTGATGCCTGCGGCCTGCTCTTGCGCCAAAAGCTGGGCCACATTGGCCTGCACGCTCTGCTGGCCCGTGTCGGCCCGTTGGGCGAACACGCGCAGGCTGCCACCGTGGGTGCTCAGCTCCTGCACATCAAACACCCGTAGCCCCTGCTGCGCAAAAATGCGCTGCACCGCGGTCAGTGACAGGTACGAGTAGTGCTCGTGATAGGCGGTGTCAAACTGGCAGCCCTGCACCATGCGCAGCAGGTGGGGAAACTCAAACGTGGCCACCCCCTGGGGTTTGAGCAGAGTGGCAAAGCCGGCAACAAAATCATTGATGTCGGGCACATGCGCCAGCACGTTGTTGGCCACCATCAGATCCGCCTGGCGCCCGGCGAGCGCCAGCTCGGTGGCCAGCGCCACGCCAAAGAAGCGCTCAATGACCGCTATGCCCTTGGCCCGCGCCGCAGCAGCGGTGCTGGCGGTGGGCTCGATGCCGTAACACGGCACACCGGCGGCCTGCACGTATTGCAGCAGGTAACCGTCGTTGGCGGCCACTTCCACCACCCGGCTGCTGGCGGTCAGGTCAAAGCGCACCTGCATGGCCTGCACATAGGCCTGGGCATGCGCCAGCCACGAGCTGGAAAACGAGCTGAAGTAGGCATAGTCGTCGGTAAACAGCGCCTCGCGCCCGGCGTGGTCTTCGGTCTGAACCAGCCAGCAGGTTTCACACACCAGCAGGCGCAAGGGGTACCACAGCTCCGGTGCCCGAAGCTGGGCCGCCGTCAGGTAGGCGTTGGACGGTGGGGCGCTGCCCAGGTCCAGAACGGGCAGGTGCAGCGCGCTGCCGCAGTGTCGGCACTTCACAGGTGCTCTCCTTCAAAATCGGGGGTGATCAAAGCATGGGCGGCGTCACGCGCTGACAGCAGCGCCACCGGCAAAGGCCAGTCAATCGCCAGCCGCGGGTCCAGCGGGTTGAGCCCGGCATCCAGTGCGCTGTTGTACGCAGCGGCGTGGCAGTAGAGCAGCTCGGTGTCGTCGCTTAGGGCCTGAAAGCCGTGGGCGAATCCTTGGGGAATCAACAAGGCGTACCCGTTGGCCGCCGACAAACGTTCAGCCTGCCAGTGCAGAAAGGTGGGCGAGCCGGCGCGCAGATCCACCGCCACGTCCCACACCTCGCCACGCAGGCAGCTCACCAGTTTGGCGTCGGGCTGCGGCGCGCGCTGGTAATGCAGACCACGCACGGTGCCGCGCCGCAGCGTCAAGGTGTGGTTGATCTGGGCAATCGGCCAGCGCCAGCCGGCCACGGCCAGTTCTTCGGCGCAGAACAGGCGGCTCAAAAAGCCGCGTTCGTCAGCATGACGCTGGCGTGCCACCCGGGCCAGGCCCGGCAGCTCCAGCGGTGTGACGGTCAAGCGGCTCAAAGCGGGGCCTCGTAAGCGTCGATGTCGGCTTGGCACAGCGCCCGGGCGTCGGCCCCGTCGTGTTGCGCCCGGTACCAGGCCATGGTGCGTGCCACCGCCTGTGGCAGGGTCCAGCGCGGCGTGACACCGAGCAGGGTGCGCGCCTTGGCGGTTTCCAGCGCCAGCCAGCCAGCTTCGTGCAGCGGCTTTTGAACGCTATCAACTTCATAGCTTACTGCGCTTGCTTTATCCGGGCTAGAGGCCAATTCGATGATATTTCTGACGGTGGCGGCATCCTGCGTTGGCGGGCCGAAGTTATAGGCACCGGCCAGTTCCGGCCGCGCCCACAGCTGTTCAGCCAGACGCAGATAGCCGGCCAGCGGTTCCAGCACGTGCTGCCAGGGCCGCACGGCGTGCGGACTGCGGATGGACAGGGTCTGCCCGGCCTGCCAGGCGCGCACGGCGTCGGGAATCAGCCGGTCTTGCGACCAGTCGCCGCCGCCCATCACGTTGCCGGCGCGGGCGCTGGCCACGGCCACGCCTTGGGTGCGCAGGTAGGCGTCGCGGTAGCTGGCAATCACCAGTTCACTGGCGGCCTTGCTGGCGCTGTAAGGGTCGTGCCCGCCCAAGGCGTCGTCTTCACGGTAGGGGTAAGGGTGCTCCAGATTGCTGTAGACCTTGTCGGTGGTCACCATCACCGCCAGCCGCACACTGTCCAGGCCGCGCAACGCATCGAGCAGGTGGGCCGTGCCCATCACATTGGTGGCAAACGTGCCCAGCGGGTCGTGGTAACTGGGCCGCACCAGGGCCTGGGCCGCCAGGTGCAGCACGATCTGGGGCGCGGCGGCCTGGACCAGGGCCGCCAGCGTCTGGGCGTCGCGGATGTCGCCCAAGTGGCTGGTCATGCCGTCGGCCACGCGGGCGGCGTCGAACAGGTTCGGCGCGGTGGCCGGCGCCAGCGCAATGCCGGTGACTTGCGCCCCCAGGCGCTGCAGCCACAGCGCCAGCCAGCTGCCCTTGAAGCCCGTGTGCCCGGTCAGCAGCACCCGCTTGCCCTGCCAGAACGCGGCGTGCGGCAACATCACCAGACCTTCCACGGCGCTTGGCCAGAGAGCCAGAGCTCTTCGAGCAGGGTTTTCTCGCGCAGGGTGTCCATCGGTTGCCAGAAGCCCTGGTGTTCAAAAGCCATGAGTTGGCTCTGGCGGGCCAGCGCCTCCAGCGGCGCCAGCTCCCAGGGACTGGCATCCCCGGCGATCAGGTCCAGCACCGCGGGTGACAGCACAAAGTAACCGCCGTTGATGAGGCCACCGTCGCCGCGGGGTTTTTCGGTGAAACCGGACACCCGTGCCCCATCGAGCCGGAGGGCGCCATACCGGCCGGGCGGCTGGACAGCGGTGATGGTGGCCAGCTTGCCATGCGCCTGGTGAAACGCGATGCTGGCGCTGATGTCCACATCAGCCACCCCGTCACCATAGGTGAAACAAAACGCCGGCTCGCCCTGCAAATACGACGCCACGCGCTTGAGGCGCCCGCCAGTCTGGGTGCTTTCGCCAGTGTCAACCAGGGTCACGCGCCAGGGTTCGGCATGGCGCTCGTGGACTTCCATGTGGTTGGCCGCCATGTCAAAGGTGACGTCGGACATGTGCAGGAAGTAGTTGGCAAAGTACTCCTTGATCACATACCCCTTGTAACCGCAGCAGATGATGAAGTCATTCACACCATGGGCGGAATAGGTCTTCATGATGTGCCACAGGATGGGATACCCCCCGATGTCAATCATTGGCTTGGGCTTGAGGTGGGTTTCCTCGGAGATGCGGGTTCCCAGTCCCCCGGCAAGAATGACCGCTTTCATGACGTTGCTCGTTGGTGTCCTTTGAAAATGGTTCACTATAAGACTGAATCAGACGGCCCTAGCCCGCCAATTGCACCGGTTTTTCGCACCAATTTGCTCAGCCCAAGCGCTTCTTGTAGGAATTTGCCCGACAGATCACCCGGCAACGGGATGACAACCACAACATCCAAACACTGATTCAAGTTTTTGGCCCAGGCTTCCAGAATCGGTTCCAAGGTGATGAACAAGGCAATTAGGCCGGAAACACCATCCAATTAATTGAACCCTTTTTCCGGAGCCCACCATGAACGACGACCAACTCTCCAAAGAAATTCGCGACGCCAACCTGACTTATCTGATGCTGGCACAAAACGTGATCCGCCGGGACAAGGCCGAAGCGCTGTTCCGCCTGGGCATCTCCGAAGAGTCGGCTGACCTGATTGCCACGCTGTCACCAGCACAGATCCTGAAGATCGCCTCCAGCCCCATGCTGCTGTGCCGCTTCCGCGTGGATGACGACATGGTCTGGGGCCTGCTGACCAACCACACCGCCACCAAGGTCGACAACGACGCCACCACCAAGCTGCACGCCAGCATCCTGATGGCCGGCCGTTTTGCCGAAGCCCTGTAAGAGGAGTTGCAATCATGGCCACCGCATCCACCAAAAGTGTTCTGAACGACTCCAAACAGGTTGAGCGCGCTGTCGCGCTGATCCAGCTCGGCGCCCGCCTGCAGGTGCTGGAAAGTGAAACCACTCTGTCTTATGAGCGGTTGCTGCGTCTCTATAAGGAAGTGGCTGGCCGCTCGCCGTCCAAAGGGCAATTGCCGTTTTCCACCGACTGGTTTTTGACCTGGCAGCCCAACATCCATGCCTCGCTGTTCCTGAACACCTATGAGTATCTGAACAAGGTCAGCGCGCTGGAAGACATTGAGGCCATCATGAAAGCCTACAAGCTCTACACCGCACAAATCACCGCCTGTGGCCTGGAGCCCCTGTTGTCGATCACCCGCGCCTGGCGTCTGGTGAAGTTTGTCGACAACCACATGCTGGCCATGACCAAATGCAGCAAATGCGGCGGCCATTTTGTCAGCGAACCCTATGAAAACTCTCGCCATTTCGAGTGCGGCCTGTGCACGCCGCCGGCACGCGCCGGCAAGGGCGCCGTGGCAGGCGGTATCCTGCTTCACTGAATGCTATAAATTTCATAGCCACATAGACAACAAATACACGGGATAGAGGCAAATTTAAGCAATAATTCAAGACTATCCCGCACTGGACGATATGATAGGGAGACGGGTTCGCACAAGCCGAATCGTTTCACGACAGAAGCGTAAGCTTCACTTTTTTGCAACACGCCTATGTTTGTCATTGTTGGTTGGCTGATCGTCCTGGGATGCGTGTTTGGCGTGTTCATCGTCCACGGTGGCAACATCATGGTGGTTCTAAAGGCACTGCCCTTCGAGTTGATCACCATTGGCGGAGCCACAGTGGGGGCGTTCCTCGCCAATAACCAAATGAAGGTGGTCAAGGCCACCGTCAAGGGCATCGGCGCCTGCTTCAAAGGCAGCAAATACACCAAAACGCGCTATATGGACCTGCTGGCGCTGCTGTATGACATCCTGCAAAAAGCCCGCAAAGAGGGCCTGATGGCGATCGAAAAAGACGTTGAAGAACCCCATTCCTCGGAAATTTTCAAAAAACATGGCGCTGTCGGCAATGACCACCATGTAGTGGAATTCATCACCGACTATTTGCGCATGATGGTTTCGGGCAACCTGAACGCCCACGAAATTGAATCGCTGATGGACAGCGAAATCGACACCCACCACGCCGAGGAACATGCTGCCGTGGCTGCCTTGCAACGGGTAGCGGGCGGTTTGCCCGCCTTCGGTATCGTGGCCGCCGTTCTGGGGGTGGTCAACACCATGGGTTCGGTGGGACAGCCACCGGCGGTGCTTGGCGCCATGATCGGTTCCGCGCTGGTTGGCACATTTTTGGGGATTTTGCTGGCTTACGCCTTTGCCGAGCCGCTGGCTGGCTTGCTGGAACAAAAAGTGGAAGAAGCCGGCAAGGAGTTGCAATGCATCAAAACCACCTTGCTGGCCAGCATGCAGGGCTACAACCCGGCCACCGCCATCGAATTTGGCCGCAAGGTGCTCTACTCCAACGATCGCCCGTCATTTATTGAGCTGGAAGCGTTCGTCAAGAAAAAATAACACGGGTGACATTGCATCATGGCAACTGAAGCCAAAAAACTCCAACCCATCATCATCAAGCGGGTGAAGAAGGGTGGCCACGTGGCCCACGGGGGAGCGTGGAAAATTGCCTACGCCGATTTTGTGACGGCCATGATGGCCTTCTTCCTGCTGATGTGGTTGCTGGGCAGCACCTCCGAAGGTGACAAAAAAGGTCTTTCCGACTATTTCCAGTCGCCCTTGAAAGTGGCCATGCAAGGCGGCGCCGGCGCCGGCGCCAGCCAGAGTGTGATCAATGGCGGCGGCAATGATCTGACCCAGACAGCAGGCCAGTCCAAACGGGGAGACGGTGCAGATCCCAAGGCGAAAAAACAATCAGGGGACATTTCCAAAGCGTCCCGGGCCAAGCAGGACGCCCAAAAACTGGCCGAATTGAGCGCCAAAATCAGCGCCGTGGTGTCCCAAAATCCCAAACTGGCCGAATTCAGTGACCAGATCAAACTCGGCATCACGCCCGACGGCTTGCAAATCCAGATTGTGGATGATCTCAAGCGTCCCATGTTTGACAGCGGCAGCGCCACGGTGAAGCCCTATATGCGGGAAATCCTGCAAGCCATCGGCGCCGCACTGGTGGACATCGACAACAAGATCAGCCTGGACGGCCATACCGACCAAACACCCTACGGTAGCGGTGCACGCGGCTACAGCAACTGGGAGCTGTCGGCCGACCGGGCCAATGCCTCACGCCGCGAACTGGTGACGGCCGGCATGCCTGACGAAAAGGTGGCCCGTGTCATGGGGCTGGCGTCGAGCATCTTGCTCGATGAAGACAATCCGCGCAGTCCGTCCAACCGTAGAATCAGCATCACGGTCATGACCCGCGAAGCAGAAGAACGCTTGCTAGGCGCCACGCGCGTGAATGCCGTAGCGGAGCAAAATGGCCCATCTGCCGGTGCACCACCCGCAGCCAAACAGTAGAGTAACGTGAACCACAATAGGGAATCGATGTATGACAGTTCCAGTTTGCGCCATTGAAAGGCAATCCCATGGCCAATGAACTCAGATTTTTGGTGGTCGACGACTTTTCCACCATGCGCCGTATCGTGCGCAATTTGCTCAAGGAGATTGGCTATACCGAGGCCGATGAGGCCGAAGACGGCGTTGTTGCATTGCATAAATTGCGCAATTCCAACTTTGATTTTGTTGTCAGTGACATCAACATGCCGAACATGAATGGCTTTCAGTTGCTCAACGAAATCAAAAAAGACGACAAGCTCAAACACTTGCCGGTACTGATGGTGACAGCCGAAGCGCGTAAGGAAGACATCGTGATGGCGGCCCAACAAGGCGCAGCGGGTTATATCGTCAAGCCCTTCACCAAAGCCACGCTGGAAGACAAAGTGAACCTGATTCTGACCAAATTGGGCCTTAAATGAACGCGTTACAAGTCAAGGAACCTGTGGCAACAGGTCCTCTCGAACTGACCCCGGATGTCCACCAGCGTATTGGCTCGCTGACCCGTCAATTGCACGACGCGCTCACCGGACTGGGCCTGACCGACAAGGTCAGGAATTGGGCCGGTGAACTGCCCGACGCCAAGAGCCGCCTGTCCTATATCGCCCGGCTCACCGGTGAAGCGGCAGAAAAAGTCCTGAACAATGTGGACCAAGCCAAGGCTCACCATGACCATATCGCCGCAGAAACCCGCCGCATTGGCGCCCTGATCGTCAAGGACCCGGTGGCTGCCGTGGCCAAAGGGCATGTGATGAATTTCATCACCGATGTGGAAGAGGCGACCAAGGAGATCGACAAAAACCTGACCGACATCATGATGGCCCAGGACTTTCATGATCTGACCGGGCAGGTGATCGCCAAAGTGGTCAATCTGGCAGCCAACATCGAGGAACAACTGGTCCAGTTGTTGATCCTGACGGCACCGCCTGATTCAGGGACCAAGCCCCCCGAAGCCGCAGTAGCGCCCACCCCGCCGCAACAGCCAGTGCTGCAAGGCCCGGTGGTCAGTCCGGAAAACAATCCAGATGTCGTCAAAGGTCAATCCGAAGTGGATGACCTGCTGGCCAGCCTCGGCTTCTAAGCCTGGTGAAAACAAGCGGGGAAACCCCCTGCTTATTGCCCTTTAGTTTCAAGGGCGGACAAAGACAATGGGAAGAACAAAAGAAGTCTTCCCAACATGGATTCCAGCAGCCAAGACCGCAATTTACCCGCCTCTGAGCGCAAGCTGCAAAAAGCCCGTGAAGATGGTCAGGTCGCCCGTTCGCGCGATTTGTCGCACCTGGCGGTGCTGGGCGGCGGCGCGCTGAGCCTGATGCTGCTGGCACCCCTGATGTTTGACAAACTCAAGGGGCAACTGGGGATGCAGCTGCTGTTTGATGCCCAGACCATCAAAGACCCCATGATCATGGTCACCCGCCTCGGTGTCATGAGCGGCGTTGGTCTGGTGGCCTGTGCCGTGTTTGCCACGATCATCAGTGTTATTGCCATCCTCAGCACAGTCGCCACTGGGGGTTGGGTCGCCAGTCTGAAACCCATCACCCCGGACTTCAGCCGCCTGAATCCCCTCAGCGGTTTTGGCCGCCTGTTCACCAAGGACAAGGCTGCCGAAGTGGCCAAGATGAGCTTTATTGCGTTCATGCTGCTGCTGGTGGGGTTCAGTTATCTGGCCTCGGGCCTGGAGACGCTTGGCGCGCTGGTTTTACAACCTTCAACCCAAGCCATTTCCCATCTGGCGGATTGGTTGACCGGTGGCATGGGGTTGATGCTGCTGGTGGTGCTGATCGTGGCGATGATTGATGTCCCACTGCAATCCTTCCTGCATAAATCACGCATGAAGATGTCCCATCAGGAAATGAAGCAGGAACACAAGGAGTCGGACGGCAATCCGCAGATGAAGGGTCACATCCGCCAACGTCAGCGCGACATTGCGCAAGGCAACAGCATCAAGGCCGTCCCCAAAGCCGACTTCGTGCTGATGAATCCTACCCACTATGCGGTTGCCATCCAGTACGACGACAAAACCATGAACGCGCCACGTGTCATCTCCAAGGGCGCCGACCTGCTGGCCTTCAAGATTCGGGACATTGCCACCGAACATGCCATTCCCGTGCTGCAGTCACCCGTGCTGGCGCGGGCGTTGTATGCCAATGCGGAAATTGATCAGGACATCCCCGCCAGCCTCTACACCGCCGTAGCCCAGGTGCTGGCTTACATCTACCGGCTCAAGGCCGCCATGCGCGGTGATGGTCCGCTACCCGGTGACGTGCCCATACCTTTCGTCCCCCCTGAACTGGACCCCATGTCCAAAGTGATCGCGGCTGAAACACCATGAACCCAACCCTGAATTCATTGAAAAACTGGTTTGGCAGCAATGCCGCGCTGATGCAAGGCGCGGCAGCGCCCATGCTGGTGGTAGCCATCTTGTCGATGATGGTGCTGCCGTTACCTCCCTGGTTACTGGATACCTTCTTCACGTTCAACATCTCGGTGGCGTTGATGGTGATGATGGTGGCCGCCTACATGATCAAGCCGCTGGACTTTGCTGCCTTCCCGGCGGTGTTGCTGCTCACCACCTTGATGCGCCTGTCACTGAACGTGGCATCCACCCGGGTGGTTCTGCTCGAAGGCCATACCGGCCCCGGCGCGGCCGGAGCGGTGATCGAGGCTTTTGGCCATTTCTTGATTGGCGGCAACTTTGCCGTCGGCTTGATTGTTTTCTCGATTCTGGTGGTCATCAACTTTGTAGTGGTGACCAAGGGTGCTGAACGGATCGCCGAGGTATCGGCACGTTTTGCTCTGGATGCCATGCCTGGCAAACAAATGGCGGTTGACGCTGACCTGAACGCCGGCCTGATTGACGAAAAGGAAGCCAAACGACGCCGCGCAGAAGTCTCGGAAGAAGCCGATTTTTTTGGTTCCATGGACGGCGCCTCCAAGTTTGTGCGCGGTGACGCCGTTGCCGGTATCCTGATTTTGCTGATCAACATCTTTGGCGGCTTTGCCGTCGGTGTATTGCAACATGGTCTGACGGCTGCTCAGGCAGCGGACAGCTATATCCTGTTGGCGGTCGGTGACGCCTTGGTGGCACAGATTCCGGGCTTGCTGATTTCCGTGGCAGCCGCCATGGTGGTATCACGTGTCGGCAAGGACGATGATTTGAGCAAGCAGATCGTGACGCAGATGTTCATCTCGCCTCGCGTGCTGGGCATCACGGCCACCATCATGGGCATTCTGGGGGTGATTCCCGGGATGCCACATACCGTGTTCATCGGTATCGCCATGATGCTGGGTTACGGTGCCTGGGTACTGGCACACCAGCCGCCTCCCGCCGAGGAACCAGTCATGACTCCGGCCCCTGCGGCTGACGGAGAAGCCAGCTGGGACGACCTTCAGCCCGTCGACCAGCTCGGACTGGAACTGGGCTACCGCCTGATCACGCTGGTGGACAAAAACCGCCAGGGTGATTTACTGACACGCATCAAGGGTGTGCGCCGCAAATTCGCCCAGGAAGTCGGCTTTTTGCCACCGGCAGTCCATGTCCGGGACAATCTGGAACTCAAACCAAGCGGTTACCGCATCACGTTGCGAGGTGTGATTGTGGGCGAAGGCGAGGCCTTCCCCGGGATGTTCCTGGCCATCAACCCGGGCGGTATCACCACACCGCTGATTGGCACCCCCACCACAGACCCGGCTTTTGGTCTACCGGCACACTGGATCGACAAAGAGCAAAAGGAAGCGGCACAAATGGCCGGATTTACCGTGGTTGATTCCGAGACTGTGATGGCCACGCATTTGTCACACTTGATGCAAGTGCAAGCCGCCAAATTACTGAGCCGCACAGAAACACAGCAGTTGGTAGAACACGTGAGTAAACAGGCCCCCAAACTGATCGAAGAAGTGGTCCCGAAAATGGTGCCGATCGCCGTGTTCCAGAAAGTGTTGCAATTGCTGCTCGAAGAGTCGGTCCACATCCGCGATATTCGGACCATCATCGAGTCACTGGCCGAACATGCCCATTCAACCACCGACCCCGCCGAGCTGGCTCGTCGGGTCCGTGTTGCATTGTCCCCGGCGATCGTCCAGCAAATTTACGGCCCAACCCGTGAACTCAACGTGATCGCCATTGACCCGGCATTGGAACGGTTGCTGATGCAGGCCCTGGGCAACACCTCCGGGCAAGGCCAGGCGCTGGACCCGGGCGTGGCCGATATCCTGACTCACAAAGCCGCGGAAATGGCACTCAAACAAGAAGAGATCGGCATTCCGGCCTGTCTCCTGGTTCCTGACCAGATCCGTAGCGCCATGGCCCGGTTGGTGCGGCGTGTTGCCCCACGGCTACAGGTACTGGCACACAGCGAAATTCCTGAATCCCACACCATTCGTATTGGCCCCATCCTCAAAGGTGCAGCATCATGAACATTCAACGCTTTACCGCCCCGACCGCCCGCGAGGCGCTGTCCAAAGCCCGGCTCGCCTTTGGTGACGGCACCTTGATTTTGTCCAACCGCCCCACGGCCACCGGTGTGGAAGTGGTTGCCACTGGCGAAGATACGCTGGCCGCTTTGGATCGCAATGAACAGGCCCGCCAGAACCAACGCCCAACCGTTGCCAAGACCGTTGCCCCAATGGCACCGGTCGTGGACCCGGACAGCCAAGTGGCAGAAGACACCGCCCAGTTGGCGATGAGCACACTCTCGTTTCAGGACTATGTACGCGAACGCATGCTGCGTCGCCGTCAAGAAACCCTGTCCAGTCAAACCACCCCTATGGCACAAGAACGGTCCCTGCCCCCCAGAGCACCGGCACCGACAGTCCGTCCCACATCCCCAAAAATTTCAACGTCTGCCCCAATCCAGATTCAGCCAGCGGCACCGCGAACAGTGGCTCCTGCTGCGGCAGCGCCGTCGCAAGGCATTGTGAATGAATTGCAGGCCATGAAGGCCTTGATCGAAGAACGCTTCAACACTTTGACCTGGCTGGGGCAGGCGCGGCAAAACCCGATTCACGCCAACCTGATGCTCAAGCTCATCCGCTCTGGCTATTCCCCCGCATTGGCCCGAACCATCTTGGAGCGCATGCCCGAAGACACCTCCGCTGCCGATGCCATGCGTTGGGTCGTGGACGTGTTGACACGCAATCTGCGTACGGATGCCAGTTCCCGAGCCATTCACGAAGAGGGAGGCATCTACGCGCTGGTGGGTTCCACCGGAGTCGGCAAAACCACGACCGCTGCCAAACTGGCCGGGTTGTGCGCTCGCACACACGGCGCCGCCAGTGTGGGGCTGATCACCCTGGATACCTACCGTGTCGGTGCTCACGAGCAGCTAAGAGCCTATGGGCGCATGCTGGGCGTGGTGGCACATCTGGCGCATGATCGCGCAGCCTTGCAGGACCTGCTCGGCTTGCTGGCCAACAAAAAAATGGTTTTGATCGACACCACGGGGATTGCCCCCAATGATCCACGCAAACGCGACATGCTTGATGTGCTGGAATTGCCCAAAGTGAACCGCCTGCTGGTGCTCAACGCCGGTGGACATGGCGACACTCTGGACGACGTGGTGACCTCTTTTAAGTCGGGCGGTGAACAACAAGCGATCCTGTCCAAAATTGACGAAGCGGCGAAGATTGGACCGGCCCTGGATGCCGCGATCCGCCATCAACTGCGCTTGCGTGGCGTCACCATGGGTCAGAAAGTGCCAGAAGACTGGGAACGCGCTGATGCGGCCAGCCTGGTCGCGATGTCCATGCGCGCCCCGGCCAGAACTGCCTTTGATCCAGCATCAACCGACCTGGGCTTCTTCTTTGCCCAATCCACCCCGTTGCAGGCAGGGCAACTCAATGCTTGAAGAACCGTGCGTCAATCAGGCGGCTGGGCTACAAAGCCTGGCAACCCAGCTTGCACCAAGGCTGATCGCCGTGACCAGTCACGGTGATCAGCAAGGCGAACTGCCGCTGCTCTGGGGGCTGTGCACCCGATGGGCGGATATGGGGTTGTCAGTGGCCGTTCTGGATGGACATACACAAGAAACTGCCCAGAACCCCGGGTTGACCCAGCTTCTGGACCATCCCTTGGGACGGTTCATGGAAGAAGAAAGTCCGGCGTCATGGTCTGTCATCCCTGCCGCCGCCGGATTCGTCCGTTTGTCTACCGGGAATCTCCTTGGCAGCAAAGTCAGCGAATTGTTCAAACACTTTGCCGTGGTACTGGTTTATGCCAATGCCAGCATCATGGCCCAGTTGCTCAAAGGCAGCGGACTCACCCCACTGCTGGTTGTCCCCCCACTGCGGTCTTCTGCACTGACGGCGTATCAGGCACTCAAACAATTGTTGCTCGATGGTCAGTTGCATCCAACAGTTGCTAACATCGTGCTCGAACCAACTGTTTCAGCCGCCATGCCAAGCTCGTTGCCCGCCCAAAGCCTGCTGAACTGTGCGACCACTTTTCTGGGCTACAGCGCACAACCCCTGACCATCACAGCATCCGCCAGGACAGATCAGTCATGGGAAGATGTTGACCGTCTGGCTTTGCAATTGCTTGAAAACGCTGTACAACTGGAACGTTACCCGACTGAAAGGGCTCACTGATGTATACCGCCAAGGGACAATTGGATCGCAATGCCCTGATTCGCCAATACCAGCCGCTGGTGCGAAAACTGGCTCACCACATGATGGCCAAATTACCAGCCAATGTCCAGGTTGACGACCTGATCCAAGTGGGGCTGATTGGGCTGTCGGAAGCACTGGCACGTTTCGAGTCAACCCAGGGTGTGCAGTTTGAAACCTTTGCCACCCAGCGTATCCGCGGGGCCATGCTGGACGAACTTCGGGAAAACGACTGGGTATCACGTGGTACCCGCAAGAGCCAAAAAGAAATCGAGGAGTCCCTGCGCCGCCTGGAACATCGCCTGGGTCGAAGCCCGTTGGAAAGCGAAATTGCCGCCGATCTGGGGATGAGTCTGAGTGACTACCAGAGCCTGCTAGGCAAAGTCAGGGGAACCCAACTGGTCTACCTTGAAGACATGAATCACAGTCTCGAGGACGAGGACAGTTTTCTGGACCGCCACATGGGGGATGCTGAAGCCGATCCCCTGAACATGCTGCGCGACCTGCGCCTGCGTGAAGCACTGGTCAACGCCATCAAGAACCTGCCAGAACGCGAGCAACACATCATGAGCATGTATTACGAGCAGGACATGAATCTGAAGGAAATCGCTGCCGTCCTGGATGTCACCGAATCACGGGTATGCCAGTTGCACAGCCAGTCCATCGCCCGCCTGCGGGCCAAGATGCGCGCCCACTGAAGATCAACAACGGTTCAAGCAAGAACCGTTTGGAATTCCCCACTCTGACGCCCCACACTACCATAGGTGAGCCGAGCACCTGGCCCCACAGCCCTAGCATAGGTAGTGGTTTGGCAGGCAGGAACCAGCGCACGCAAGGCATGCTCGGCCATGGCGGCATGGCGGATCAGACTTTCCCGCCGTGAAGCAAGAGCAGCAGCCACCCGGGTGAAGCGCAATTGAAGATCCCGGTCTGATCGGAATTCGGCATCCAATGCCAACTGCAGTGTCGACAGTTCAAGCATCGTCGCCTGCAATGCCGAACAGGCCGCCACTAACTCTTCTGACCGTTGAGCCGACAAGGCCTGCTTGATGTGGTCAAGCTGTAGTTCGACCCGTGCCAAACGCCCATGAATGATGTCTGCACTCATCATCACACCTCATTTTCCAAGGCATGAGGTTGCCAACCGGTACTCAGGCCCGGTTGCGCTGAAGCATCTCCTGAGCATTGGCCAGCAATTTGTCGGCAATCACCTTGGGATTGACCACGTAAGACCCCTGCGAAATAGCCGTTCGCATGGCATTGACTTTGCTCATGTCGACATCTGCTGTCTCGCCTGTGCTGGCCGCTTCGAGTGAGCGCGCCGCCGCTGACACCGTGACCGCTACCCCCGCAGGCTGCGTATTTTTCGCTGGGCCTGTTTTCGCAGGCGTACCGATCACTGGCCCGGATTTGGCGGCCAAAGACGCGGCATTGCTGCTGATAGCAACAGGATTGTCGGAGGGTTGGCTGATTTTCATGGTGTTCTCCAAAACTACGCTTTATGTAGCCTCGTAGGATCACTTTCGGCAAAAACAGGCCGGACTTTACCCTTATTTTCAGATTTCCCGGGAAATTCATAAATCCAACCTCACCGTTCGCTGATCAACCACCGTCCCGCTGATCACCCGCCCACTGTCCATCCGGACCCGGGCACTCTGCCCCACCACCCCAGCCGTCACGGACTGGGCATGGGTTGCGATCTCAAAACCGGCCCCGCGAGCCAGCACCCGCACCTGAGCGCCCGCCTGGAAAACCTGCGTCGCCTTCAACATATCCTGGCGCAACGGCTGCCCAGCGGACAAGGTACGGGTTGCGGTCTGCCCAACCCAGTCAACTTGATTGGCAACAATCGGGCTACGGCTTTCAGCCCAATCGACCTCCACCGCCATGGCATCGGTTTCAGAGAGCGTGGCACCGGCAGACACCTGCCCCTTGATAACCCATGCCGGCCCAAAAGCCTTGACGGTGATCGGTAAAAACACATTCCACCGCGTTGCCCCCTGAAGGCATCGCAGTCCAAGCCGGGTCTTTCCCCACAGTTGCGTACCTGGCGGAAGATAGGGCTCCACATGGTCACACGTTGCCAATTTCAGTCGCCGATCAAGCTCGCCAACCACAATTTCCATGCGTAGAGGCAAATTACCGACGCCATTCGACACCGTTTGGTCGAGCCAGCGCTGGGCATTGGCGTAAATGGCCTGCATATCCGCCGCGTCACCCACGGGTTGCGCACCCGCCCCCCAACAAGCACCACCGAACGCCAAAACGACGACAGTGCGGCAAGCCCACCGGATAAATTGAATCGCCATGACAGTACCTCTCACATTGACAGCGACTTTATGCAAGACTGCGCGAAGGAAGGGTTGCAAGTGAACGGTGTTTTCCCTTCTATTTGCGGTTTAGGAATTGCCATGTCTTTTCATAATCACCCAGCAAGCGATCCAACGGTCTTGCGAACCACGGATCCAGATGACAGAAAGTTGAGGTGTTGCATGTTCGCCAATTTGACCAGCGGCCTGGATTTCCACTCCAATGCCTTGGTGCTGCGTGCGGAACGACAGCGCGTTCTCGCCAGCAACATCGCCAATGCCGACACGCCCGGTTATGTGGCCAGGGACATCAACTTCAAGGAAGCGTTGACCCAAATGACACAAACCAGCAACAGTGAACTGACCCAGGCAGGCGCTGGGCTGAGTTTGCGCGGCAACACCACACATGCGGGACATCTCCCGCTGACCACCGCCGGCAAAACCTCGAATGGCGGAGCGGGAACCATGGCTTATGCGGTGCAGAGCCAACCCAGTGTGGATGGCAATAGTGTTGATCTGGATCGGGAACGCGCCAGCTTTGTGGACAACTCGGTTCGTTACGAATCCACACTGCGTTTTATCAACGGACAGTCAAAAACTATTCTGAGCGCCATTCAGGGTCAATAAGCAGCCAAACGCCACGGAGAACCAACATGTCCATGTTTTCAATCTTCAACGTCTCTGGGAGTGCCGTCAGCGCGCAATCCCAGCGGCTCAATGTGGTTGCCAGTAATCTGGCCAATGCCGATGCTGTAGCAGGCCCAGATGGACAGGCATACAAAAGCCGCCAAGTGGTCTTTCAGACCGTCCCCATGGGAAACGACGCCGCTGCCGGCGTCAAGATCAACGGCATCACGGAAAGTAATGAACCGTTCAAGCGGATTCACAATCCAAACCATCCGTCAGCGGATGCGGATGGGTATGTGAACTACTCCAACGTCAACCCGGTCGAAGAGATGGTCAACATGATTTCTGCATCGCGCTCTTACCAGAACAACGTAGAAGTCATGAATACGGCCAAATCCCTGCTGCTCAAGACGCTGCAGATGGGCCAATAACCCCAGGACACCATCATGCTCACAGGAACAAGCTCTGCAACGGCCGCCAACAGCTCAACATCCAAAGGCAGCAGTGCTGCCTCCAGCATGGAGGCACAACAGGACCGCTTTCTGAAACTGCTGGTGGCCCAGCTCAATAACCAGGATCCCATGAACCCCTTGGACAACGCTCAAATGACCAGTCAGATGGCGCAAATGAGTACGGTCACCGGTATTGAGCAGGTCAATGCCACGCTCAAGAGCATGGCTGAGCAATTCAATGCGCTGCAGATGCTGCAAGGCAGCAGCATGGTGGGCCACAACGTGATGATCGACAGCAACACCCTGACCCCCATTGATGGGAAAGCCGTCGGCGCGATTGACCTGACCGACAGGGCTGATAACGTGAAGGTTGAAATTCTGTCACCCGGTGGCCAGGTGCTGGACACCATCAACGCCGGTGCGCTTGCCGCAGGCCGCCACTATTTTGATTGGGATGCCTCAAGTTACAAAGACACCGGCAACCCAACCTTCCGGATCACCGCCACCCAAGGTGGCAAGGCCGTTGACGCCAAGGCCTTGGCGCGCGACAAAGTGGTCTCGGTGGGACTTGAAAACGGCGCGATGAACATCCAGCTCCTGGGCCGTGGTACCACCGCTTACAGCAACATCAAGGCCATTCTCTAGTTTCATCCCTCACGGCCCCGCTTCCACGTACAAATCAACCATCAACCAAACCAAGGAACCATCATGTCATTCCAAACCGGACTCTCTGGCCTCAATGCTTCCAGCCGTAGCCTGGATGTGATCGGCAACAACATTGCCAACGCCAACACCACAGGCATGAAATCGTCGCGCGCAGAATTTGGCAACCTGGTGGCTTCGGCCATGGGCGCCAGTGGCAGCGCTGGCGCGGGGATTGGTGTGGCCGTGGACGCCATTGCCCAACAGTTCACCCAAGGCAATATCTCCACCACGGGCAACAGCATGGATGTTGCCATCAAGGGGGGCGGATTTTTCCAGCTCACTCAGCCTGATGGCACCTTGGCCTACACACGTGATGGCTCGTTCAAACTGGACAAAGACGGTTATATCAAGACCAACAGTGGCGCCAACTTGATGGGTTTCCCCACCGACAAGGCCGGCAAAGCCACCAGCGCAACCATCCAGAAACTGCAACTCCCCACCAATGCGCCCATCGCCGCCAGTGCCACGACCAGCATCACGGCGGAGTTCAATCTGGATGCCAGGGCGCCCGTCGCTGCCACGGCAGTCCCGCCCACCCCACGGACAACCTACGGTACGGCCCTGTCGGTCTATGACACACAAGGCGCCGCCATTCCCGTCAACCTGTATTTTCAGCGGGTAGCCTCCACCACCACTGACAACTGGGACGTGTACGACGTGGCCACAGGTGGCGCTCCCCTGTTTCAGTTGCAATTCGACAAAAACGGCAAATTGACCTCGCCGGCCGTCCCCCCGACACTGACCATTGCGACCCCTTCTGCCGTCACCCCTGATATCACGGCCACACTGGATATCAGCAAAGTCACGCAGTTTGGCAATGACTTCGCCGTCTCCAACCTGACTCAAAACGGTTATGCCTCAGGTGAATTGACCAGTCTGAGCATCGGCGAGAACGGCGTGATCACCACCCGCTACTCCAACGGGCAGACTCAGTATGGCGGTCAAATTTCCCTGGCTGAATTTCGCAATGTGCAGGGGTTGACGCCGCTGGGCGGCAATGCCTGGGCCGCCACTTTTGACTCTGGACTGCCCGTTCAAGGCGCACCAGGGTCAGGCAAACTCGGTGCCCTGCGTGCCGGCGCACTCGAAGATTCCAATGTCGACCTGACCTCGGAACTCGTCAACATGATGACAGCACAGCGCGCTTACCAAGCCAATGCGCAAACCATCAAGACACAAGACCAGGTGATGTCCACACTGGTGAACCTGCGCTAACACGTCCGCACTGAAGTATTTCTGACCAGGAGCTGCCATGGACCGCCTGATTTACACCGCCATGACCGGAGCCAATGCCGCATCCCACCGGCAAGCGGTGCTGTCCAACAACCTGGCCAATGTGTCCACCAACGGTTTCCGGGCCGAGCTGTCCACTTACCGGGCGGTGCCGGTCCGCGGCGACGGCTCTCCCACCCGCGTGATGGCGCTGGAGGCCACACCAGGTTTTCTGGACATCCCGGGCTCACCCCAACGCACGGGGCGTGCCATGGATGCCATGACCACCGGCAACTCATGGTTTGGCGTCCAGGGACTCGATGGCACCGAGGCCTACACCCGCAATGGTTCGTTTGAAGTGGCATCCGACGGCACCCTCAAAACCAACAATGGATTGACGGTCCTGAGCGATGGTGGTGCGCCCATCACCGTTCCTGCTGGCGCCGAAGTCACATTGGGCAGCGACGGCACAGTTTCTGCCAAAGTGGGCAACCAGCCCTCCACTGGCCTTGGTCGTCTCAAGCTGGCCACACCGACCACTGAGGACCCACTAAAACGGGGGGACGACGGCCTGTTCAGAACCACTTCCGGCGAGCCTATTCCCAACGACACCAACGCCAGATTGCAGCTGGGCGTGATTGAAGGCTCCAACGTCAATGCCATTGAAACCATGGTCGGCATGATTCAGACCGCCCGCCAGTTCGAGGCACAGACCCGCCTGATGCAAACCGCCGAGGCCGATGACCGTGCTGCCGCCCAGCTACTCAGCATGCAAGGCTAAATTTTTGAGGACAACATCATGATCAACTCCCTGTGGATTTCCAAAACCGGCATGGAAGCCCAGCAAATGCAGCTGGACGTCATTTCCAACAACCTGGCCAACGTGTCCACCAACGGCTTCAAACGCGCCACAGCCGTTTTTGAAGACCTGATGTACCAGAATCTGCGTCAAGTGGGTGCCAACAGCACCGAACAGTCCACCCTGCCCACCGGCCTGCAGGTGGGTCTGGGTGTGCGCACCGTGGCCACCAGCCGTTCCTTTGCGCAAGGAAGCCTGCAGCAAACCAGCAACAAGCTCGATGTGGCGATTCAGGGCGACGGCTTCTTTCAGGTCACCATGCCCGACGGCACCACCAGCTACACCCGCGACGGCGCTTTTCAGGTCAACTCGGCAGGGACCCTGGTCACCGCCACCGGCCTGCCCATTGCCAATGGTGTCACCGTCCCGGCCAACGCCACCGCGGTCGCCATCGCTGGTGATGGCACGGTAACCGCCACCGTCCCCGGGTCAGCCACCCCGCAGAGCATTGGCACCATTGCCCTGGCACGCTTCGTCAACCCGGCTGGGCTGACACCGTTGGGCGGCAATCTGTATGCCGAAAGTGCCGCCTCCGGGCAACCCCAGGCGGGCACCCCCGGTGCCGACGGCATGGGTGCACTGATGCAGGGTTTTGTGGAAACGTCCAACGTCAACGTGGTGCAGGAACTCGTCACCATGATCCAGACCCAACGTGCCTACGAAATGAACTCCAAGGCCATTCAAACCTCCGATCAGATGCTGCAAAAGCTCGGACAACTTTGATTTCTGGGGACCATCATGAAAGCCCTTTTGTCGCGGTCATCGGCGCCAATATCTAGCTGGGTCCGTTTGAGTGCCACCTTGACCACCGTGGCCTGCCTTGCGGCTTGCAATTCACTGCCCCAGAATGTCAGCGTTGATTTTCCAGAGCCGACCCCAGCCAAGCCAATCGCCTCCGTGGCGCCCGCAGCCACTACCGGCCCCGCCACCGGCAGCCTGTTCCAGAAAACCTCCTACCGCCCAGCCTTTGAAGATGCCCGCGCGCGCATGGTGGGTGACAACATCACCATCCAGATTGTCGAAAAGGTCACCGCCAGTCAGGTATCCAAATCCACGGCAAACCGCACCACATCGGGCTCAACCAGCGTCAGTGCCTTTCCGTTCCTGTCGCCGATGGACCTGGGCAACCTGAAAACCGGCACAGCCTCTGCCAATGATTTTTCCGGCAAAGGCGGCACCGAAAGCGCCAACACTTTCTACGGCACCATCACCGCCACGGTGGTGGATGTGCTGCCCAACGGCCATCTGGTGGTAGCTGGTGACAAGCAGATTGGTGTCAACCAGAATGTCGATGTCATGCGTTTTTCGGGCACGGTGGACCCGCGCCTGATCCAGCCTGGCAACCTGATCAACTCCACCCAGGTCGCCAATGCCCGCATGGAATCCAAGGGCAGGGGTGCCCAGGCTGAAGCCCAGACAGTTGGCTGGTTAACACGGTTCTTTTTCAGCTTTCTACCGTTCTAAAGTTGCGCAGAATCGTGCCGAGGGGTAAACCAATCATGCACGCCAACGCCAAACCATCTGTCAAAGCCATCCAGCCGCACCACTACGGTGTGTGGTTGGTGATCGGGTTGCTGACGCTGATGTGCCTGGCGCTGTCAGGCAACGCCCAGGCGGCACGCATCAAGGAAGTCGCCGCCGTTGAAGGCGTGCGCAGCAATCAGCTCACCGGTTTTGGCCTGGTGGTTGGCCTGGATGGCACAGGTGACCAGACCACCCAGATGCCCTACACCTCCCAAGGCATCAGCAATTACCTGCAACAGCTCGGCATCACCCTGCCCCCTGGGTCCGCCTCCCAATTACAGCTGAAAAACGTGGCAGCTGTGCTGGTCACGGCCCAACTGCCGGCGTTTGCCCGCCCTGGTCAAATGATTGACGTCAACGTCTCCTCGGTCGGCAACTCCAAATCGCTCAAGGGTGGCACACTGATTTCCACCCCGCTCAAAGGCGCTGACGGCGAAATTTACGCCATTGCGCAGGGCAATCTGGTGGTCGCTGGCGCCGGAGCCTCGGCTGGCGGCAGCAAGGTTCAGGTCAATCACCTGAGTGCGGGCCGTATCCCCAGCGGTGCCCAGGTCGAGCGCGCCGTACCCACCCCGCTGCAAGAAGGCAACAGCGTCACGCTCGGCCTGGAAGCCTCCGATTTCCAGACCGCCCGGCGCGTCGCCCAGGCCATCAACACCCGGTTTGGCGCCGGATCCGCCCAGGCGCTGGATGGCCGCACCATCCGGGTCAACGCACCTGGCGACACCGATGCACGGGTGACTTTCATGGCTGAACTCGAAGAACTGCCGCTCGAAACATCCATACCATCCGCCAAGGTGGTCATCAATTCGCGCACCGGCTCGATTGTCATGAACCAGGCCGTGAGCCTGGGTGCCTGCGCCATTGCTCACGGCAATTTGTCGATCAGCATCAGCACCACGGCCAACGTCAGCCAACCCAACGCCCTGGCCGCTGGCCAGACTGCCGTCACCCAGAAATCCGACATCCAGATCAAGCAGGAGCCGGGCATGCTGATCCAGCTGCCTGCCGCGCCCCAGCTCGCTGATGTGGTGCGCGCCCTCAACTCGCTCGGCGCCACACCACAGGACCTGTTGGCGATTTTGCAGGCCATCAAAGCGGCCGGAGCCCTCAATGCCGAACTGGAGGTGATCTGATGAGCCTCAGTCAATCCAGCAGCATTTCCAATGCACTGGCGGCCGATGCCAGTTCACTGGGCAAGCTCAAGCTGCAGGCCGGCCAGGACAGCCAGGCGGCCATCCGGGAAACGGCCAAGCAGTTTGAGTCGCTGTTCATGCGCGAACTGATCAAAAGCATGCGTGAGGCCACCATGAAGTCAGGCATGCTCGACAACCCCGGCAGCGACCTGGGTACCGATCTGCTGGACCAGCAATTGGCAGTGCAGATGTCAGGCCGCCCCGGTGGACTGTCCGACCTGATTGCGGCACAACTGTCGCGTCAGATGGGTGTCTCTGACCCCTCAACAACAACACGCGCCAGCACACCACCGATCAGTGGCCTGCAAAAAGCCGCCTCGCTGGCTGCCTACGGCGCCAACGCCACCCCACCAACACCGAGCCAGGGCGGTTTTGTTGAACGGCACACCCAGGCTGCGCAACGCATCGAGAAGGAAAGCGGCATTCCGGCCAGTTACATGATCGGGCAAGCCGGTCACGAAACCGGCTGGGGCCGCAGTGAAATCAAAATGAAGGGTGGTCAACCGTCCTACAACCTGTTTGGCATCAAGGCCGGTGCCGACTGGAAGGGCAAGGTCGCCGAGGTCACCACCACCGAATACGTCAATGGCGTGGCCGAAAAACGGGTGGCGAAATTCCGGGCTTACAACTCCTACGACGAGTCATTCCGCGACTACGCCCGCCTGATCACCGAATCACCCCGTTACGCCAAAGTGACACAACAGACCGGCTCAGCCATGGCTTTTGCCTCCAGCTTGCAAAAAGCCGGCTACGCCACCGATCCCAACTATGCGGCCAAGCTGAGCCGCGCCATTGAAACCACCCAGCGTCTGCAACAACGCACGCAGGTTGTGGCCCTGAATATATGAGCGGCATTCTGAACGTCGGCGCCCGTGCCTTGATGGCCAATCAGGCCGTCCTGCAAACCACGGGCCATAACATCGCCAATGTCAACACACCTGGCTACTCGCGCCAGACCGCTGTGCTGCAAACGGCAGATGGCCAATTCACTGGTGGTGGCTACATCGGCAAAGGGGTGGACGTCCTGACCGTGGAGCGCAGCTACAGCGCCTTCCTGACCCGCCAGGCCGCCTTGGCGGGTTCCATCAGCGCCGGAGACACCGCACGGGCGGACAAGCTCAAACAACTCGAAGCCCTGTTTCCGGGTGGCAACAGTGGCATGGGCGCGGCCATCAACGACATGCTCAATGCATTTTCGGATGTCGCCAGTACCCCCACCGACCTGACCGCCCGCACCGTGGCACTGACCCGTGTCAGTGAAGCGGCAGCACGCATGCGCAGCACCTCAACCAGCTTGGATGACCTGCAACGCGGCGTGCAACAGGAGCTTGACCAGAAAGTCAACGCCATCAACAGCCTGGCGAAAAACATTGCGGCGGTCAACGAAAAAATCGCCCGTGCCAAGGGCAACGGCCAGTCGCCCAATGACCTGCTGGACCAACGCGACCAGTTGGTCCGGGACCTGAACCGCTTCATCCAGACCACCTCCATCCCGGCCGACGATGGTTCCGTAGGGATCTTTATTGGCGGTAGCCAGGCGTTGGTACTGGGGTCCTCGGCGTCATCGCTCAAGATCGTCGCCGACGTCTTCAATGACCCGCTGAAAAGCAAACTCGCCTTGACCCGCAACGGACAGGACATCGTGCTGGAAGAAGCCACACTTGGGGGCGGCGAGGTCGCCGGCCTGATGCGGTTCCAGAACTCTGACCTGGCCGAAGGCCGCAATCTGCTGGGCCGGCTCACCTTGGCCATCAGCACCAGCGTGAACGACCAGCACAAACTCGGGCTCGACCTGGACGGCAACGTCGGCGGCAACCTGTTCACCCCCACCACCTTTGGATCGTCCAACATCCGGGCACCGTCCGCCCCCGCCGTACTCAACACCGGCACGGCCAATCTGAGTTTGAGTGTGGCCGATGTCACCAGATTTGCCGCCTCGGACTATGAAATCAACTTCACCGGCGCTGCCACCGGCAGCATCACCCGCCAATCAGACGGGGTGGTCACGACGTTTGCCGCCGTGCCCATCACGATCGACGGTCTGACCATTACCATCAGCGCGGGGGTAGCCGCTGCCGGTGACCGTTTCCTGATCAAGCCTTTCAGCACCTCGGCCAGCAACATCCGCGCCGAATTCTCTACCCCGCGCGCCCTGGCCGTGGCCAGCCCGGTGGCCGGAAAGATGGGCAGCACCAACACCGGCAGCCTGCAGCTGGCCAGTCTGGTGGCACGCAGCAACCCAGTAGCAGCCGCCCCTGTCACGCTGACCTTCACCGGCGCCAACAGCTATACCCGCAGTGATGTGGCCGGCGTGTTCACTTACACCTCGGGCCAGGTCATCGAGGGAACGGTCCCCGCCACTACCCCATTGAGTCAGTGGTCGCTGACGCTGCAAGGCATTCCCAAGAACGGCGACACATTCACCGTCATGCCGCAACCCGCCGCGTACCGCAACCTCAACGCCGGCAATGCCAACGCCATGATGGGGCTGCGTGACTCTGCCATGTTTGACGGTGCAGCGCTGAGTGACGGTTATGCCAGCCTGATCTCTCAAATTGGCATCCGTGCCCAGAGTGCCAACTATGCCGCCGAAGTCTCCACGGCCATCGCCGCCAATCTGGAAACCGACCGCACCGGCATGTCCGGGGTCAATCTCGATGAGGAAGCGTCCAAGCTGATCCAATACCAGCAGGCCTACCAGGCCTCGGCCAAGATGATCCAGATTGCCCAGAGCATCTTTGACACACTGATTCAAACCATGACCCGTTAGGGACCGCCACACGGGAGCCCAGACCATGACCTCTTCTGTCCGCATCGGAACCGCCAACACCTACGACAGTGCTGTCCGTCAGATTTCGGCACGCCAGTCCGCCTTGGCCAACTTGCAGGAAAACCTGACCTCCGGCAAACGGGTGGTACGCGCCAGCGACGACCCGACCAGCGCCGCCAACGCGGAACGGGCGCTGAACCGCCTCAATCGCATTGCCACCGACCAGCGCGCGCTGGAGTCCCAGCGCAACGCCATCGCCGCGGCAGAAAGTGCGCTGGGTGACGTGACCGATGCCATGCAACGCTTTCGTGAGCTGGTCGTCAATGCCGGCAATGGGGTCCACAGCAGTGCCGAACGTCGTTCCATCGCCGTGGAGCTGCAAGGTCTGCGCGACCAGATTTTCAAATCGGCCAACCAGAAGGACACCAACGGCTTGCCGCTGTTCAACGCCTTGGGCAGCGCCCTGGCGCCGTTTGTCGGACCGCAGGCGGGTGAACCGGACTACATCTTCAATGGTCTGCCAGGCCAAGCCTCCAGCAGTGACGTCACCATTCCGTTCACCCTCGACGGCGACAGTGCCTTCATGCACCAGCCGGCCCGCGACGGGGTGTACAACGTCGCCGTCAGCACCGTCCCCACCAGCCGCACCCTGGGCACCAACAACGTGACCGTCAGCAACACAGCGCTGGTCACCGGGGCCAGCTACCAGATCGCCATTACCGGTGTTGACACCACCACCACCCCGGGCACCACCGTGGTGACCTACGACCTGACCGCCACACCGCCTGGCACCACCACCAGCCAGACCGCGCCGGGCTATCCCTCCACCCAACAAGCCAGCATCGCGGTGGTCGGCATGGCGGGTCTTGAACTCACCATCAAAGGCACACCCGCCGTGGGAGACACCGTCACGGTCAGCCCAAACCCCAGCATTTTCAGCGTGCTGGACGATGCCATTCGCGACATCGGCGGCGCTGTCAACAACAACGCTGCCGCCCAGGCCGTCAGCCAGGCATTGCACAACATCGACCTCGGCAGGGAACAGGTCTCCGCGGTGCGCGGCCAGGCTGGTGACTTGCTCGGCCGGGCCGACCGCATCACCAGCAACCAGGAAAAACGCAGCATCCAGCTGGAAGCCGACCGGTCCCGGGCCGAGGACCTGGACATGATCAAGGGCATCTCGGACTTCAACAACCAGCAGACCGGTTATCAGGCAGCGCTGCAAACCTACGCCCAGGTGCAGAAGCTCTCGCTGTTCAACTTCCTCGGTTGACCTGACCCATGGCTGGCGGTGCCCTGCATGATGTGACGCTGGGCTACCAACTGCTATGGAACGCGGCGCGCGAGGTGGCCGGCGTCCAACTTGTTCTTGAGCCTCACGGCGACGACACCCCGGACGTCGCGTACCTGCTCAAAACGCTGGCGGCACTCTGGGACACCCACGCGGTCCCGCTGATACTGTCGACCAACTCCAGCACCCTGCCGGCCGGACTGCTGGACCAGACTCCCCCGGCACTGGCCCGCCTTGCCGTCACGGACACCCTGCTGCAAAACCCGGTCATCACGCCACGTGTGCACCAGGCCCGGCAGCGTGGCCTGGCGCTGCTCTGGCGCGGCGAACCAGGCGCGCACCCCCGGCCAGCTTATGCCGCCTGTTTTATCCAGACCCTGCTGAGCCTGAGCACCGAAGAAGCCCTGCTGTGCCTGCGCGTCTGCCGACACCGTCAGGACGGTGGCCGCCCCACCCCGGGCCTCGTCAGTCCGGTGCGTGCCGGCCAAATCTACGAAGGGCTGGCCAGCCGGGCGCTGGCGCAACATGGCCTGGACGAACAAAACGCGGCCGCCCTGCTCGGCTGGCCCGCAGAAGACGTGTTGCACAACTATGGCGCCAGCCGCATCCAGCCAGGCCAGCCGGTGATTCGCCAGTTGATCCGGGCCATCCACGCCGACGCCGGCATGGACGAGATGGCGCAGCTGCTGGGGCAGGACCCGATGCTGGCCTACCGGTTCCTGCGCTACATGAACTCTGCCGGGTTGGGGTTGAACCGCGACATCACCTCCCTGCACCACGGCCTGATGGTGCTGGGCTTGAGCCGCCTCAAAGCCTGGCTGCTGGAGCAACTGCCACACGCCAGCACCGATCTCAACCTGCAGCCCATCCGGGCCATGATGGTCTTGCGCGCACAGTGCATGGCCGAATTGCTGGAGGCGGGTGAAAGCGAAGCCCTCAAGCGCGAACTCTACCTGTGTGGCCTGCTGTCGCAGATGGATGGTTTGCTCGGTGAGCCGCTGGCCAGCGCCCTGCACGCGCTGGCGCTGCCGGAGCGCGTCACCGCCGCCCTGCTCGACCACCGCGGCCCCTACTGGCCGTATCTGGA
>NZ_JAQTWM010000136.1 GCF_028689305.1 Rhodoferax sp.
AGCAGCCCCATGTCTTCGTAAAAACGCATCGCGCGCGTCGTCAGGTCAAATTCCTTGGCCAGGTCGCTGATGCTGTAGGTGGATGTCATGTGCAAAACGGGTTGACGTTGACGTAAACGTCAATTATCAAGCAAAAATTCGAGCAAAAAGGTCATTTTGCGCGGGAACCCCTGCAAGCGCATGTGGGGTTCCCATATCCGCCGTTACGCGGCCCCCGCCGTAACCGCTGGGGTCGCCAGCCTATTCCAGCAGCCTGAATGCAGCATGTTCTGCAGCCAACAGGGGGCTGTAGCCCGCATACTTCTCGGCCAACGCACCCGCAGCCCGCGCCAATTGCGCATCGCCAAGAAGCCGCTCCACCTTGTCCTTCACCACGGTCATATCGTGCAGGCGTGCCGTCGCCAGGGCCAGGCCCTGACGAACCAGACGATACGCAAGCACAGCATGCTCCATGTACTCGGGCAATAGCAGTAGTGGCTTGCCTGCATGCAAAGCCATGCTGACCAGACCCATGCCGCCCTGGCACAGCACAACATCGCACTGTGACAACAAACTGCCCAGTTGAACCGAATAATTGATCACTTGCACCTTGAACGCCCGCACCGCTTGACACACATCTTCCGATGCGCCAGGCGCGATCACCAGCACATCGGCGCCCGCTTGCGCCAGGGTCTGCCAAATCAGGTCAAAGTGTTTCTCACGCAGATACACATAGCAAAGCACTTTAGACCGTTGCCCCTCGCGGCTGTTCTCGGGCCAACGATGAGGACGGGCGCCTGGAAAAGCGCCCCAGATCGGCCCCTCATAGGATGAAGCCTCCTCTGGCGTTAACCCCGGCCGATCAAAGTAATCGAGCTCGGGCCAAGTACACAGAAAACAATGCGCCGGATCAAACAGATCATCCATGCTAGTGGGTACCTGCCGCCCCCAATGCCCGGACAGTGCAACTGCAAGTTGATCAAACACACCTTGCAATTCACGCGCCCCCGCCTCCATGCGCTGGTGGGCGTCGTCAGTCCAGGGAGCAAAGCACGGCTTGAGATTTTGCGGCGGTATGTCAAAACCGTGCCCTATCGCCATGCTGCGCAGCCCCATGCAGCGCGCCACGTAAAGCGCCAGCGGCGACGCATCCACCAGCACAGCGGCAGGCTGCACCCGAACCAACAGGCTGTACCAAGCCTGCACGCCCGCCAGTGCTTGCTGCCCGTCAGAGAAACCGCTGCCCAACAATACTTCAGCATGCCCCATGGCACTGCCGCCGAATGAGGATTTAGTGCCAGGAAGCGCCACCGGGATCCTGATCGAAGCATAGCCCACCGCATTCAAAACCGGCTTGACCGAGACCAAATTTGCCACGCCAAACACAACCTCATAACCCGCCGCGCGCAAAACATGAGCCACGGGCAACAGCTTGCCCAAATGACCCAAGTGCCCCCCTCGCTCCCAGACAATCAGCACCCGTTGTGGCATTTGCGCGCCCACCTCACGCTACTGCCAGTTCGCCGCCAGCACCGGCGCCAGCGAGTTCGCGTAGCTGCTTGACAGCGTCGTCTGCCCCGCCGCGGGTGGTGCAAACGCTGCCATGGCATCCACCAGGTTTTGCACCTGGCTGTCGAGCAGGGTCTTGCCGTCACTGGTTTTGATCGTCTCCATGTGGTACGGGCTGCCGGGGTACTGATACCCGGTATACCAATCCTTCAGGGTAATGCTGTCCGTTGTCCCGATGACGTTGATGTTCAGGTCATTGCCCGTGTGGGTGAACCACAGTTGGCTGGAGTCGATGTTCTCCAGCACCAGCTGATCTTGTCCGCCTGCATCCGTAAGGGTGTCTTGCCCATCGCCAGCAGCAAACAAGTAGGTGTCGTTGCTCCACTGGTCGTTGATGATGGTGTCATTGCCCAGACCGCCGCGCACCGTGTCACCGCCACCACCGGCACGAATGAGGTCGTCACCAGCGCCTGCGTTGATAACGTCCGCACCCCAGCCCGTAGAGATGATGTCATGGCCAGCACCGGCGTTGATCTGGTCATCACCCCAGTTGGAAGTGATCAGGTCATTGCCTGAACCAGCGCTAATGATGCTGTTGCCGCCCACGGCGATGAGGGTGTTGTTGCCCTCACCACCAATGAGCGTGTCCTGCCCCCAACCGCCCGTGAGGGTGTCGTCCCCATCACCGCCGTCGAGCAAGTTATTTGGCCCACCCCAGGCCATCAGCACATCGTTGCCGCTGTCGCCATAAAGCGTGCTGCTGGCCCAGCTGCCGGTCAGGGTATCGCTGCCCGCACCGCCGTGCAGCGGGGTGTTGAGGGTGTCGGCGCTCAGGGTGTCGTTGCCCGCCAGTGGGTCGGGGCCGGTGGGGGCAGTCACGGTGACGCTGAAACTTGCGCTCGCCGAGGCCCCGGCCGCATCGGTCGCCGTCACGACAAGATTCAGGGTGCCAAGCTCAGTACTCAACGGGGTTCCTGTGAAAGTCTGGGTCGACGGATTGAAGTTCAGCCAGGTCGGCAAGGCGCTGCCGTCGGCCAGAAGCACGCTGTAGGCCAGGGTATCGCCCGGGTCGGCGTCGGTGAAGGCCCCCTGCGGCAGGCTGAAGCTCAGAAGGCCACCCTCAAGCGCAGCTTGATCCGGCAAAGGCATTGCCGCCACCGGCGCATGATTGACAGGCAAGGCGGCCAAAGCCAGCGCATCGGCCATGGCGATTCTTTGACCATCCTGGAACTCCAGGAATTCAATGCCCCTGTTGGGCGAATCATCTGGACTGAGATCGGACTGGTCAGGCCCGGCTAGCTCAATCGCCGCCAGGCGATGCCCACCCTTTTCCACCACCAGGTAGGGCCGCATGCCGGGCTCCACGGACACGGCACGTGCAGAGTCCCAATAACCCTGTTGCCCCACCCCTGGTGCAAAGTACTGCGCATCGCTCTCTGGCCGGTTGATGCTGAATTGCAGATCGGCCAGGTGAATACCGGGCCCGAATTCGATGGTATCGATGTCAGCACCATCGGGCAAGACTTCATCAGCCTTACCGCCATACCCGTTTCGCCACAACGAATACGAGACGGTACTGTCGGAAATATAGACAAAGCCGGGGGCGTCAGCCCCCTGATCCAGAACCAGATAACGATCTGGCCCGGCGCCGCCGTCCAATGCATCAAAGCCAGTGCCGCCATACAACACATCGGCCACTTCAGAGCCCATGATCGTATCGTTCCCAGCTCCGCCGTCGATCCAGGTCGCCGTGGTCTGCCCTGTCAACAAAACCTGGTTGCGAACTGTCAGGGCATCCGGAGCAACGGCACCAAGGATCATCACAACATCCCATATCCTCCCGCCGGAGTAATCGTTCGGTGTAATAGTTCGACTGAAGCCCCCCATGTTGGCCCGAATCACGTCATCGCCATCGCCTCCATTAACTGCGCCTGAAGAGAACGTAAAACTGTTACCCGATCCACCCAAGCTGGCATCCACCGTTGGTGCCAACCTCGCAATGCTTGCTGAGTCGGTGTAGCCGACCAAATTGCTCACGGTAAAAGCTGTCAAGTCCGCCCGTCGATAAGTGGTGGTAGCCGTGCTGGCGTTGCCACCACTCAGGCGTACAGAAATGGTGTTGTGGGTTTTATAAAAGTTGCCATTCGCATCCACGCCCACATCAGGAACAAAAATGCCCATGGCCTGCAATTGGTAAGAAAGGTCGGCGGTGACTTCGACCTCGCCCAAAACCCCGCCCGGGCTGCCTGGCACCGTGACGTAAGGCGTGTCAAACACATTGCCTTGATTGTCCCGGTACATCGTTGTGGTTTCGTAGACCGGTTGTCTGGTGATGCTGATTTCTGGCGCGGAGACATCGCTGTCGCCAGCATCCGTTTGAATCGCACTGTATTGCCATGCGGGCAGCCCTTGAAAACTCGGGAAATCGGCTTGAATTTCCGACGAATAGGTGTTGTTGGCGTAGACGGAATTTGCAAGGCTCGACGCATAGTCCGGCCGCCACTGCAAGGCTCCCACCCGCCCCGCATAGCTAATCTGCTCCCGCGCCATCTGCTCATGGCTTGCCAGAAAGTCCGCATTGGCCTGCGCCGTGGTTTGCGCCGTATCGGTCGGCAACGCCAATGGGGCGGTCAAGAAATTCCCCAGTGCGTGCTGCAGCCCGTCCACATCCACCTGGATGCGGGCCGCAGCATCGGCGCCGCCATTCACCACCACCGCCCCACTACTCCACAGCAAGCTGATCGAGCCGTCGCCCAGTCGTTGCGCCTGCAGGTCGGCCAGCGCGATGCCACCGGTTAACCGAATCACATCGGCGCCCTCGGTGTCAGTGATGACGTCCAGATCAGCAATGGCGCCACTTACCGCGTCCGTGCTGTCGAAGATATACAGATCGTCCCCGGCACCGCCCGCCAACAGATCCCGCCCTGGGCCGCCGCGCAAAATATCATTGCCCGCACCTCCATTGAACACCTCGTCGCCAGAACTCCCTTCAAACACATCATCACCATCCGTGCCTTGCGTGATCGATTCAAGCAATTCGCTCCTGCTGATTTCTGCCCCGTCAGAAAACCTGACCGTGCTGTTTTGCCACGAATAGGCACTCCCGCTGGCCACGTCAAAGAAGCCGCTCATGCGAACGCTGACGGCTGTTGCCGCCCCCTGCGCCTGCACATTCAACATCAAATCGCTGCCCGAGCGCACGGCCCGCCAGCTTGAGGTGCTTTTGGCGCCGCTCAGCAGCACGGTGTCCGCCCCCTCGTCTTGATTCGACTGCCCGCCAAGCAGCGTCACCTGTCCCGCATCGCTGCCGATGACATAAGTGTCATTGCCCGCGCCACCCCACAGGGTATCGTCACCCCCATCGGCGATCAGCGTGTCGTCGCCTTCGTAGCCCACCAGCACGTCGTTGCCAGCCCCGCCGCGCAGCACATCGGCCAGCAGCGAGCCATCGATCCAGTCGCTGCCCGTGCTCACCTGCGCATCCAGGCTCGCTTGCACCAGCGTGGCCAGACCAAGCGCCTCGGCACTGTCGGCAAAGCGGATCTGCCCGATGCCCCCGCCCAGCAGCTCAACACCGGCATTCTTGTCCGCGCCCTGGAGCACCAGCGTGCCGCTGGCGCTGCGCTGCACGCTGATGTCGCCCAGCGCGATGCCAGGCCCGAACTCGATGCTGTTGCCCCCGCCCTGGCCCAGCGCGGCTGGCCCGGCAATGCTGTCTTGCCCGTCCCCTGCGCCGATCTGGACGGTGTTGCCCGTGCCTTGCAGCGTTATGCTGTCGCTGCCCTGCCCGGCGCTGATGACGCCGTTGTTGTTGGTCTGGGTCATGCGGTCGGCACCCGTGCCGCCCAGCAGGGATTGATGGTCAGCAGTAGAGGCCAGCGCCACTGCGCTCATGAGGTGGCTGCTCACGTAGTCCTTGAAACTGATCTTTTGCCCTTCCATCTCCAGCCACTGCAGGCTTTGCCCCTGCAGGGCGTCTTTGACGATGAGGGTGTTGCCAGCTTGCTGCGGGCCGTAGGTAATGGTCAGTGCATTGGGGGTCGCTTCCACTTGGCTTATGTGTACGTCATTGAGGCTGACGCCTTGGAGCACCAGGGTGTTGTTGCCTTGGGTGTCGGTGATGGTGTCTACACCAGCATCAGTCTGTAGCCCGTCTCCTGTGGCAAAGAGGTAGTTGTCGTCGCCCGCGCCGCCCAGTAGTTGGTCTGCGCCGCTGCCGCCGATCAACGTGTCGTTGCCGCCGTCGCCATAAAGCACGTCATTGCCCGCACCACCGTCGAGCACGTCATCGGCATGAAACTCGCCCGGTATCCAGAGCAGGTTGCCACTGTCCTGGGGGCCATCGCTGTCGCCAAACAATTGGTCGTCACCTGCTCCGCCTTCCAGGTAGTCCTGGCCGACGCCGCCTGTCAGGCGGTCGTTGCCATCCCCACCCACCAGGCGGTCATCGCCGCCACTGCTGTAGCCCAGCAAGGCAAAGATGGAGTTTTCACCGATGAAGGGGTCTAGCGTGTAGCCAGCATCACCATATAGCGT
>NZ_JAQTWM010000001.1:0-16329 GCF_028689305.1 Rhodoferax sp.
CCTGATGGACCAGCTGCCATGCCCGGCTGCGCCCCTTGACCGGCTCAAACGCGCTCAAACCCTGGGCAATCAGCGCCGGAGGTACACCTGCGGCCAGGGCGCAGCTCAGGGCCGCCAGAGAATTCTTGACATTGTGTGCACCGGCAATGTGCAAGGTGTAATGCAATTCACCCGCTGGCGTGGCCGCACTGACCCGCCAGGCGCCCCCCGACCAGTTGGCCTGCACGGCAAACACGTCGGCCCCGGCCTGCGCCGTCGCGGCAAAACGCAGTACCCGGCGCACCCCCGCCAGATCAGACCACACAGCGCTGAAGGCGTCGTCAGCGGGGAACACCGCCACCCCGTCAGCCGGCAAGGCCTGGATGACCGAGCCGTTTTCATGCGCCACCGCGGCCACCGTCTGCATGAATTCCAGGTGTTCGCGCTGGGCGTTATTGACCAGGGCCACCGTGGGCTGGGCCATCGCCGCCAGGGAGGCAATTTCCCCCGGATGGTTCATACCAAGCTCCACCACGGCCACCTGATGCGCTGGGGTCAGGCGCAGCAGCGTCAACGGCACCCCAATGTCGTTGTTCAGGTTACCCTGGGTCGCCAGCGCCGCAGCGCCCTTGAAGATGCGCAGAATGGACGCGATCATTTGCGTCACCGTGGTCTTGCCGTTGCTGCCGGTGACAGCAATCAGCGGCAGGCTGAACTGCGCACGGTAGTGTGTGGCCAGTTGCGCCAACGCCAGCCGCGCATCGGGGACCACCAACCCGGGCACACCGGCCTGGGTGAGCTGGCGAACGGCCCCATCACCTTGTCCGATGACCGCCACGGCCCCTTTGGCGCAGGCCTCGGCAATGAAGTCATTGGCATCAAAACGCTCACCACGCAAGGCGACAAACAGATCGCCAGGTTCGATGCTGCGGGTATCGGTATGCACCCGGGTGAGGGCCACGGTTTGACCATCCTCAAGTCCAACCGGTACCGCCTGATCAAGCCAGGCCGCCACTTGTGCCAAGGTCATCGGGGCGTTCATGTCGCTGTCTCCTGTGGTCCCGGTTGACCAAGCTGCGCCAGGGCCAGACGTACCTGCTCCACATCCGAAAAGTGCAGACGCTGGCCGGCAATTTCCTGGTAATCCTCATGCCCCTTGCCTGCCACCAGCACCACGTCATTCGACGCTGCCTGGGCCAGTGTGCGGACAATGGCCAAGCCACGATCCGGCTCCACCACCACGCCCGAGACACCGGTCAACCCCAACAGAATCTGGCTGATGATGCTGTCCATGGCTTCGCTGCGCGGGTTGTCGCTGGTCACCACCACCCGGTCCGCATGCCCTGCGGCAATGGCCCCCATCAGTGGCCGCTTGGACGTATCCCGATCACCACCACAACCAAACACACACCAGAGTTGCCCGCCGCGCTGCTGTGCCAGCGGCCGCAGGGCATCCAGCGCCTTGGCCAGGGCATCGGGGGTATGCGCATAGTCCACCGCCACCAGCGGCTGCCCGGGCCGGCTGAGGCATTCCATGCGGCCAGGCACCGGGGTCAAGCTGGTGCAAGCCTGGACCGCATCGGCCAGCGGCACGCCGACAGAGCGCATAGCGGCAATCACCCCCAGCAGGTTGGCCACGTTGTAGTCACCAATCAGCCGGGTGGCCAAATCAACGCACTGGGCTCCCTCTGCCACGGTAAAACGGACACCGGCACTGTCATGGACAATCGACCGGGCCTGTAGCCGCGCCCGGTTGTTCGGGGACGCCAACATCGACACGGTCCAGAGGTCCAGCCCCTCACCATTCTTGTGCGCCGCCAGCTCGGTCGCCAGTGTCGCCCCGTGGGCATCGTCCACATTGATGACCGCCGCACGCAGATCTGGCCAAGCGAACAGCCGGGTTTTGGCCTGCCAGTAAGCATCCATGCTGCCGTGATAGTCCAGATGGTCCTGGGTCACGTTGGTCAGCAGGGCGGTATGGATGTGTGTCCCATCCAGCCGGTGTTCCTCAATGCCAATCGACGAGGCCTCGATGGCACAGGCCTGCACACCGTCGGCGACAAACTTCGCAAACGCCGCCTGCAACGCCACCGGGTCTGGCGTGGTCAGCCCGGTAGGCACCAATTCTGGCGGAGTACCGATGCCCAAAGTACCCACCAGCCCGCACGGAATGGACCTATTTTGCTTCAAATTTGATAGCGATTGCGCCAACCACCAGGCGCTGGATGTTTTGCCATTGGTGCCGGTGAGCGCCAGGACATTCAGCCGTCGGCTGGGTTCCTGGAAATAGGCACTGGCCACCGGACCGCTGGCGGCCTTGAGCCCGTGGTAAGCAGCGATGCGCGGATCGTCCAGGGCAAAACGCTGCACCCCCTCCTGTTCGACCAGGCAGGCCACGGCACCACGCGTCAGCGCCGATGCCACATGCGCGCGAGCATCCACCGCGGCCCCGGGCCAGGCCAGAAAACCGTCACCGGCTTGCACCAGGCGGCTGTCGGTGCGCAGCGTCCCGGTGACGCGCACCTGCAGCCAGCGTGCCGCCTCCTGAGGGGTGTGCAGCAACTGCATCAGAAACTCTCCTCCACGGCGTCGGTCACCACCTGGGGCTTGACCGTCATGTCGGGCGCAATCCCAAGCACCCGCAGCGTCTGTTGCACCGTCTGGCTGAACACCGGAGCCGCCGTGTCACCACCAAAATACTTGCCGTTGCTGGGCTCATCAATCATCACGGCAACGGCAATGCGTGGATTGTCGATCGGTGCCAGCCCGGCAAACACCCCCCGGTATTTCTTGTCAGCGTAACCCCGGCCTTCGACCTTGTGGGCCGTGCCGGTTTTGCCTCCCACCGAGTACCCCATGGTCTGGGCCTTGGGCGCTGTGCCCCCCGGCCCCGTCACCAGATGCAACATGTGACGCACATCCTGCGCCACCTTGCCCTGCAAGACCTGCACCCCCTTCACCGGGCCAGTGACCTTGAGCATGGACAAGGGCGCCACATCACCATCCCGGCCAAACACGGTGTAGGCCCGCGCCAGCTGCATCAGGCTCACGGACACCCCGTAGCCGTAACTCATGGTGGCCTGTTCAATCGGACGCCAGCTTTTGTAAGGCCGCAGCCGGCCGCTGACCGCCCCCGGAAAAGGCACTTGCGGCTTCTGGCCAAACCCGACATTGCTGTAGAGCTCCCACATCTCGCGCGCGGGCATTTGCAGGGCAATCTTGGCGGTGCCGATGTTGCTGGATTTCTGGATCACTTCCGTCACGCTCAGCACACCATGGGCGTGCGAGTCGGAAATGGTGGCGCTGCCGATGGTCATGCGCCCCGGCGCCGTCTGGATCGGTGTCTCCGGTGTCACCCGGCCGGTGTTCAAGGCCAGCCCGATGACAAAAGGCTTCATGGTGGAACCCGGCTCAAAGGTGTCAGTCAAGGCCCGGTTGCGCAACTGCGCACCACTGAGGTTCTGGCGCTTGTCCGGCACATAACTGGGGTAATTGGCCAGCGCCAGCACCTCGCCGGTCTGCACATCCAGCACCACCACGCTGCCGGCTTTGGCCTTGTGCAGCTGCACCGCATCCTTGAGGGTCTGGTAGGCAAAAAACTGGACCTTGCTGTCAATGCTGAGCTGCAGGTCACGTCCGTCCACCGGGGCGATCTGCTCCCCCACGTCTTCCACCACACGCCCCATCCGGTCCTTGATCACCCGCCGGGAACCATGACGCCCACCCAAGTCCTTGTTGAACGCCAGTTCAACCCCTTCCTGCCCCTTGTCTTCCACATTGGTGAAGCCCACCACATGGGCAGCTGCTTCGCCTTCCGGGTATTGACGTTTGTACTCCTTGCGCTGGTAAACACCCCTGATTTTCAGCGCTTCAATGTCCCGCCACACTGATTCGTCCACCTGGCGCCTGAGCCAGACAAAACTCTTGTCCTCATCTTCGAGTTTCTTGTTCAGCTCGACCAGCGACATTCCCAGCAAAGTGGCCAGCTTTTTCAGGTTGGCCGGGTCGCGGTCCACGTCTTCCGGGATGGCCCAGATGCTGGGCACCGGAATGCTGGAGGCCAGAATGACCCCGTTGCGATCGAGGATCCGCCCCCGGTTGGCCGGCAACTCCAGCGTGCGGGCATAACGCACCTCACCCTGCCGCTGGAAAAAATCATTCTCGATGACCTGGATGTACACCGCCCGCCCGGCCAGTCCTGCAAAGGCCAGCGCGATGGCCGCCACGATGAACTTGCTGCGCCACACCGGGGTGGGACTGGCCAGCAAGGGGCTGGAGGTGTAGGCAATGCTGCGGCTCATTGGACCCGCCCATTGGTCTGGGGATTGCGCCGTGCGGCTGATTCTGTCGTTGCGTCGACCGCATCCGGGGTGTAGCTGACATAGGTGGTGATGGCTGGGTTGGCGGCACGCATTTGCAGGCGCGATTTAGCCAGTTGCTCAACACGTGCCGACGTCGCCTGGGCACGCTTTTCCACCAGCAGGCGTTCTTTCTCAACGTCCAGCTTGTGCGCCTGTGCCCGGGCGCGGTCCAGCTCGGAGTACAAGTGCCGCGACTCATACTGCACATTGACGAGATAAAGCGCACTGAGCAGCACCCCCAGCAGCAACACCAGATTCAGGCGCATCATGATGCCACCTTCGCATGGGTGCGCTCGGCCACCCGCATCACGGCGCTGCGCGCCCGCGGATTACCCGCGACCTCGGCAGCACTGGGCTTGATACGCCCCAGGGCCGTCAGTTGCATGGCCTGTGGCACGGCAAAAGGCGCGCGGCGGTCATACACCTCCTTGGCATGTTTGGCAATGAACTGCTTGACAATGCGATCTTCCAGGGAGTGAAAACTGATCACCACCAGCCGCCCGCCGGGCCGCAACACCTTGAGCGCAGCGGCTAACGCCTGTTGCAGCTCTTCAAGCTCGGCATTGATGAAAATCCGAAAAGCCTGAAATGTGCGCGTTGCAGGATTCTGGCCCGGCTCGCGGGTTTTGACCGTGTCAGCCACGAGCTGGGCCAATTCAGTGGTGGTTGTAATGGGGCCCCGAGCCTGTCGGCGCGCAGCAATCGCCTTTGCAATGGGGCCAGCAAACCGTTCTTCGCCATATTCACGTATCACCTCCGTCATCTGATCCACCTCGGCGTGGGCCAACCATTGCGCCACACTCTGCCCGCGCGTGGTGTCCATGCGCATGTCCAGAGGCCCCTCAAACCTGAAACTGAAGCCCCGCGCCGGGTTGTCAATCTGCGGGGAACTGATCCCCAAATCGAGCAGCACACCTGCCACACTGGCCTCAGGCAGCTCACCCAGATGGCTGAAACCCTGGTGCCGGATCGAAAAGCGGGGATCGGTGATCCGCGCCGCCTCAATCAGTGCATCGGGGTCCTTGTCGAACGCCACCAACCGGGCTGAGAGCGCCATGCGGGACAGGATGAGGCGGCTGTGCCCGCCACGCCCGAAGGTGGCATCCACAAACACGGGGTTTGACGTGCCATCCGTCGTGGTATCAGGTGCGCCAAGCAAAGCGTCGACCGCTTCGTTCAACAGCACGGTGGTGTGTGTCCATGCGTTTTCCACCGCCAGCCTTCAGAAAGAGAAGTCCTTGAAGACATCAGGCATGGCTCCCTGCATGGCCTGGGCTTCCTGCGCGTCGTAAGTGGCCCTGTCCCACAACTCAAAATAACTGCCCATCCCCAGCAAGACCGACTCTTTGGTGATACCTGCGGCAGCGCGCAGCTCGGGCGAGACCAGCACTCGACCGGTACCATCCATTTCCACATCCATGGCATTGCCCAGAAAAATCCGCTTCCACCATTGGGCCGACATCGGCAACGAGGCGATGCGTTCACGGAATTTTTCCCACTCGGGGCGGGCAAAAATCATCAGGCAGCCATGGGGGTGTTTGGTGATGGTCAGCTGACCGCCAGCGGTGGCACTCAAGACGTCACGATGCCGGGTCGGCACAGATAGCCGACCCTTTGCATCCAGACTCAATGAGGAAGCCCCTTGGAACACTTGCAAAAACCTTTGTTTGATGAATTGGCACTGGAAATGCAAAAAAGGCACTTTTCACCACTAAATTGCACTTTTTTGCACTGTAGCAGCAAAATGGCCACCCGCAAACAGTTCAACAACAATTTTTTACAATGAAATCAAGGACTTAGGCGCGATTTTGAAGGTTTCAAAAAGACAAAATCGTTCTAAATTAAGCACTTAGCGTATGCACTGAAAGTGATGTGTGAGGATAATAGAAACACCCTCATCCACAAAATGTGGCATCACCGGCATGGCCCGCCCCCAAGGGGAAGCTACAGGATGTAGCGGCTGAGGTCTTCGTTCTGACTGAGCTCGGCCAGACGCGACTCGACATAACTCGCATCGACCCGCACGGTCTGACCCGTCAGATGGCTGGCGTTGAAACTGACATCATCAAGCAGGCGCTCCATCACCGTGGATAACCTGCGCGCACCAATATTTTCAGTACGCTCATTCACGTCAAAGGCAATTTGTGCCAAACGCGTGATGCCTTCATCGGTGAATTCAATATTCACCTGTTCGGTCGCCAGCAGGGCCTGGTATTGTTTGACCAACGACGCGTGGGTCTGCGTCAGGATAGCCACAAAATCCTGCACCGACAGCGACTGCAGTTCCACCCGGATCGGAAAGCGCCCCTGCAGCTCGGGAATCAGGTCACTGGGCTTGCTCAAATGGAAGGCGCCCGAGGCGATGAACAGGATGTGGTCGGTTTTGACCATGCCGTATTTGGTGGACACGGTGGTGCCTTCCACCAGCGGCAACAAATCTCGCTGGACACCCTGACGCGACACGTCAGCACCGCTGCCTTCCGAGCGCGAAGTCACCTTGTCAATCTCGTCGATGAACACGATGCCATTTTGCTCCAGCATCTGCAGCGCCTGAGTCTTGATGTCATCATCATTCACCAGTTTGGCGGCCTCCTCATCGGCCAGCAGCTTGAGGGCTTCACCAATCCTCAGCTTGCGGGTCTGTTTTTTGGACTGGTTGAATTGACCAAACATGCTGCGCAATTGTTCGGTCATTTCTTCCATGCCGGCAGGGCCCATGATTTCAAGCTGTGGCGCGGTCTGTGCGACGTCAATCTCAATCTCGCGGTCATTGAGCTGGCCTTCGCGCAGCTTCTTGCGGAAAGTCTGGCGCGCTGTGCTCTCGGGCTCCTGACCAGGTACCACACCAAATTCCTGACGCGGCATCGGAATCAGGATGTCCAGCACACGGTCTTCAGCCGCATCTTCGGCGCGGGCCCGCACTTTTTGCTGCTCGGCCTGCCGGGTTTGTTTCACCGCCACTTCGGCCAGATCGCGAATGATGGCATCAACATCCTTGCCCACATAGCCAACCTCGGTGAACTTGGTCGCTTCCACCTTGATGAACGGTGCATCTGCCAGGCGCGCCAACCGGCGGGCGATCTCGGTTTTACCAACGCCGGTCGGGCCGATCATCAGAATGTTTTTGGGGGTGATCTCGCCACGCAGGTCGGAGGCAACCTGCTGACGGCGCCAACGATTACGCAGGGCGATGGCCACCGCCCTTTTGGCTTCCTGCTGGCCAACAATGTGTTTATCCAGCTCAGCGACGATTTGTTGTGGTGTAAGAGAAGACATGACTTGAGTCTGCGGGAAGCAGCGTGGATCCGGATCAACCGTCAGGGCAGTCCTGGTGGGACTACAGCGTTTCTATGGTGTGATTCATGTTGGTGTAGATGCAGATCTCACCGGCAATTTCAAGCGATTTTCTGACCATGTCTGTCGCCGACAGGTCGGTGTGGTTGAGCAGCGCCATCGCCGCAGCCTGGGCATAAGCCCCACCTGAGCCAATCGCCACAATGCCGTTTTCCGGCTCCAGCACGTCACCATTGCCAGTGATGATCAGCGAGGCAGAGGCGTCCGCCACCGCCAGCATGGCTTCCAGGCGACGTAACACCCGGTCGGTGCGCCAGTCCTTGGTCAGTTCAATGGCCGCGCGCACCAGATGGCCCTGGTGCTTTTCCAGCTTGGCCTCAAAACGCTCGAACAGGGTGAAGGCGTCCGCCGTGGCACCAGCAAAACCAGCCAGCACCTTACCGTGGTAGAGCTTGCGCACCTTGCGCGCCGTCCCCTTGACCACAATATTACCCAGCGTGACCTGTCCGTCGCCGCCAATCGCCACCTGCATACCGTCGGGCGTCTGCCGCCGCACACTGATGATGGTGGTTCCGTGAAATTGTTCCATGCCGCTCAAGAAAGTCCTAGTTGAACCGCGCCATGATGCGCGCGTGTTCATTGATACCAATCAGATTAAAAAACGCTGCCACCAGTCGTGGCACATCCCGAAAATCGATGCGCCCGCCCTGCGACTCCACATTGGCGGCCCAGTTCAGAATGCTGCCGGCGGCCGAGAAATCCACCCGAATCAGTCGCGCGCAGGACACCGTCAGCACCCCATCATGCTGGGCTGCCTGTTGCAGCGGCGTCAGGGCATTGAAAATATCCCCCAACACCTCGCCACAAAGCTCGATCTGGCTGCCTGACGCGGCGCCAGAAACCAACCGCACCGCCTGGTTCAAAGACACCAGGTTCGCCTCCTCTGGCGGGTTATCCGTCATCACGTCCGCCGCGTCTGGCTGCGACGTCATCACCCGTTCACAGCGGACCTCCTGCCAGGACGGCGGAGAGACTTCGTAGGTGACACAGTAATCCAGGGCCACCAGATCAAACTCATCGGGCAAATGCAGCACACGCAGGCATTCCAGTCGCAACCGCCACCAGCCTTCATCGACCTGGTTATCCCCGGTCGGGGTGTAACCCTGCAGAACCTGCTGCAGGTGCTCGGCCCCTTCAATTTGCAAACGCAGCGCTTGGGTGCACCACTGCACAAACAAATCAGCCAGTCCCGGCGCCGCCGCAGAGCTGATGGATCTCAGCGCGCGCCAATCCAGGCACCACGACCCCGCTGACGGCGAGACGAGTTCGCGCAGCCGCGCCACATCGACCTCGGTGAGTTCTGCCGGGCACACCCAGGCATTTTTCCGCCCCTTGTTCACGCCACCACTGCTGGGGCGTTGGGCGCCTCCGGCACGCAGTCCCAGTTGTTGGGGCGTCGAAAACCAGGCGGGAGCCGAGCGGCCGAAACGCTGGGCATATTCAATGGCAGAGCGCTCAAAATTGGCTTGCTGACCCGTGCAGCGATAAAAATCCAGCAACGCCCCGGCCCAGGCTTCCGAAGACTCCAGTGAAACGTCCGAACGCTGCAACGCCGTACGCAAAGCGGCCTCCGCGCCGGCGTCATCGGCATTGGCAAACCGGATGGCGGCTTCTTCCAGTTCCGGGTCCGAATGCCCCTCACCCATGTCGACCGACAGCAGGGAAGACATCCGGAAAGCACTGCTGCCGGCGTCCGAAAACACACTGCGCGGCGCGGCCGACGTGTCTGCCGGCGCATGACCCGGTGCCAGGAAATCGGAGCCGGAAGGCACACCCATCTGGGTCGGCGCATCATCCATGCCGTCGACCAGATCAGACAATTGGGTGGTGGCAAAGGTGCTTTGGTTGTCGGAGCCGGTGCTCGCCTCCTTGGGTGCCGCCGTCCGGCGGAAGTTGTCGGGGCCGGATTCGGCCGGGCGGGCTTGCGCTGGCGCAGCGGTTGGACGCCCTTTCCACCATTGCTTGGACATCTGGGCTTCAATCTCGTCGATCTTCTTGAGCGTCATGGCCCGCTCATCCAGATCGGAGTAATCGGTACTGCCGCGGAAAAGCGAGGTGTTCTCAATTTGATCCCGCGGCACCACCGGGGAAGTTCGACGCAATTTGCGCAATTGGTCAAACTCGCGCTGGCGCACCGAGTCATTGTGCCGCTTGCGCAACAACATGTCCTTGAACGCCTGTTTGCCCGCCGTACCTGCCGGTTCGGACTTGCCTTTGTCAAGCTCGGCCCAGTCCGTCGTGGGATGACGAACAAACTTGACAACCTTGGATAACAAGCCGGAACTAGTGTCTTTGGTCGCCATAAAAGCCAATTGCGTTCAACACCACCATGCCTGATCAATCAGTCGCCAAACATCTTCTGCTTGAGTTCCCGGCGTTGCTGCGCTTCAAGTGACAGTGTGGCAGTTGGCCGCGCCAACAAACGCCCCACGCCGATGGGCTCCCCTGTTTCATCACAATAACCGTAGTCCCCGGCGTCGATGCGATTGATGGACTGCTCGATCTTTTTCAACAATTTTCTTTCGCGGTCCCGCGTGCGCAACTCCAGCGCGTGCTCTTCCTCAATCGTGGCACGATCCGCTGGATCAGGCACCACCACGGTGTCTTCCCGCAAATGTTCGGTGGTTTCACCGGCGCTGTTGAGAATGTCATTCTTGAGTGTCACCAGACGCAGGCGGAAAAACGCCAGCTGGGTGTCATTCATGTAGTCGTCATCCGACATGGCAATCACTTCGGCATCAGTGAGGTCAGCCACTGCCTTGGTCTTCCAGTTATTGGCCAGCTTCGGGTCTTTCTTGATGGCCGAGGCCAACGGCGAGACGATGGGCTGAACCGTTGTCATCTGGGTGAAACTGGCTTTGGCGGCGGTGGAGGCCACAGCCTGCGCCATGGAAGGAACCGTCAGTTGTGCCAGACGGGACGAAGGACGCCCCGAGCGCACGGGCACACCCAGCGGCGACAGGGCAGGTGCCACATCGACCGGCTTGGCAGATTTGTCGGATTTGGCCACGGATTCGGTTGTAACGTTGGTGCTCACTGATTCAGACTTCTTTTTGGAAATAGGGGGAACGGGGGGGTTGCTCACGGTTGCCGCCTTGGCCACCGGCTTCACCTTGGTGGCCTTCTCGACCTTGGCAGCAGGCTGGCTTTTGGTAGCCACTTTGGCCACCGGCTTGCTCACAGATTTGGATTGAGGCTCAGGTTTGGCAGCGGGTACGGCTTTCGCAGGCCGGGCAGGTTTGACAGGCTTGATGGCCACAACCACTTTGGTAGCGGCTGCTTTCGGTTTCACGGCTGACGCTTTCACTGACGACCTCCTGGCAGGTTTTTCCTGTACTGGTGATGCTTTCGGAGCCGCCGTCAACGCTTTGACAGCGGCGGTCTTTGGCTTGGATGCACTGGGCACGGCTTTTTCATCGGCGCGCGAGTGTACCGGTTTGGCTGTTGGAAATCCCATCAGTTGCAAAAGCGAGACAAACATCTGCCATCCTGTTCAGGGTTAAAAGATCGGCTCACACAAGGCTTTTCTCCATCCCCTGCAGGAAAATATCTTGAGGCAAGTCAATGCCGATGAAGACCATTTTGCTGCAAGGCTTCTCATCCTTGCCCCAGGCCGGACCCAGATCACTGCCCATCAGCTGGTGGACACCCTGGAAAATCACCTTGCGATCGGTGCCCTGCATGTACAGAACCCCTTTGTAACGCAACATGCGCGGGCCATAAATATTGACCACCGCACCCAGAAAATCCTCCAGCTTGGCCGGGTCGAAGGCCCGGTCTGAGCGGAAGACAAAACTTTTGACATCGTCATCATGGTGATGATGGTGGCCATGCTGGTGCGATGGGTGGTTGCAGGTTTCGCCCGGCGCGTGGTCATGATGTTCATGACTGTCGTGAGCATGGTCCTCTTCCTTGAGGAAGTCCGGGTCGATGTCGAGCTTGGTGTTGAGGTTGAAACCCCGCAGGTCGAACACTTCCGACAAGGCCACGGCGCCGAAATGCACGGCTTTTTGCGGCGCCCGTGGGTTCATGTGTTTGAGGCGATGCATCAGGTCGTCGGTTTCTTCGGCGCTGACCAGGTCGGTTTTGCTGATGAAAATCTGGTCGGCAAAGCCCACCTGGCGGCGCGCTTCCTGGCGGTCATCAAGCTGCTGGTTGGCGTGTTTGGCATCGACCAGGGTCAGGATCGAGTCCAGCAAGTAGCTTTCGGCAATCTCGTCGTCCATGAAAAACGTCTGCGCCACCGGCCCCGGGTCAGCCACGCCGGTGGTCTCGATCACCACACGGTCAAAGTCCAGCAGGCCCTGGCGCTTCTTGGCGGCCAGCAGTTGCAGCGCCTCGCGCAGGTCTTCGCGGATGGTGCAGCAGATGCAGCCGTTGCTCATCTGGATGATCTGCTCTTTGGACTCGGTCACCAGGATGTCGTTGTCAATGTTTTCTTCGCCAAACTCGTTTTCAATGACGGCAATTTTCTGGCCATGGGCTTCTGACAACACCCGCTTCAGGAGCGTGGTTTTGCCGGAGCCGAGGAAACCGGTGAGGATGGTGGCAGGAATAAGAGACATGGTGCAGACAGATTGGAAGGCAGCGAGTGTAACGATCTCAAGCTTAAGGTTTATTTACGCATCACCACCAAACCCTTGAGGTATTCCCCTTCCGGGAAATGGATGGTCATCGGATGGTCTGGCGCGCCACCCATGCGTTCATGGATATACCCATCCACCCCAGCGTCACAGCCGGCCGAGGCGACGATCTTGTGAAACAGATCAGCGCTGATGCCGCCCGAGCAACTGTAGGTGAACAACACCCCGCCGGGCTCCAGCAGCTTGAACGCCAGCCGGTTGATGTCCTTGTAGGCACGCGCCGCCCGCTCGGCATGCGCCACCGTGGGGGCAAACTTGGGCGGGTCCAGCACAATGGCGTCAAAGGTGCGGCCTTCGGCGCCGAACTGGCGCAGCGAGGCGTTCACATCGGCATCCATGAAGGCAGCGCGTTGCGGCGCAAAACCGTTGAGCGCCACATTGGCGGCGGCCTGTGCCAGCGCCGGGCCGGAGGAATCAATCGAAGTGACTTGCTCGGCGCCGCCCATCAGCGCCGCCACCGTGAAGCCCCCGGTATAACAATAACAGTTGAGGACACGCTCAAACTTCAGGCGCCGGGCGTAATCACCGAACCGTTTGCGGCTGTCGCGCTGGTCCAGATAAAAGCCGGTTTTGTGCCCCTCGGCAATGTTCACCGCCAGTTGCCAGTCATGCTCCTTCAGGATCAGTTCGACCGGACCCTGGCCGCGCAGCCAACCGGTGGTTTCGGGCAAACCTTCCAGCGCGCGACTGCTGGCATCACTGCGTTCATAAAGCCGACTCAGACCCGTGGCGGCGAGCAAGGCATCGGCAATCACGCCTTTCCAGCGCTCCACCCCAGCCGAGGTGAACTGCGCCACCAACGTGTCACCATAACGGTCCACAATCAGTCCGGGCAGGCCATCGGCCTCCCCGTGAACCAGCCGCAGGCCGTCACTTTTTATATCAAATCGACCTCTAGCCCGGACAGAATCTGCGCATGCAGCTATAAAAAAAGAAGCATCAATGCGTTGCGCCTGGTCAAAACTCCAGACCCGAGCCCGGATCTTCGAATTCGGACTGAACGCGGCCCAGGCCAGGAACTGGCCCTCGGCCGACTCCACCCGCACGGTTTCGCCGGCATCCGCCGACCCACGGCCAATCGCCGATTCAAAAATCCAGGGATGACGGCGTAGCAGTGAGCGCTCTTTGCCCGGTTTGAGACGGATGCTCTTCATTCAGTAGGTGATCGCCATGGACGGCACGTCCACACGGATCATCGGTTTGCCCAAGGCCGTGCTGACTGCTGCCACATACCCGGCCGCCCAATCAGCGTTCCCCAACAGGCGGGCACCAGCAGCCTGGGTGACCACCAGAATCTTGTCGGCGGTGAGCACCTTGCCACTGGCACGCAGCGGCTCGCAATCCAGCTCGGTGAACTGCTGGTCCAGCCAGGCACGCGCAGCGTCATGCGCCATGGCCACCCCTTCGGGCACATGGAAGGTGAATTCAACGCCTTTGTCCAACACCACACTGATTTGCTTTTGCATAGGTCACCCGTTGATTAAAAATGGAAACAGAGCGCTATTTTGAACCACTTGACTTCAGGTGGGCGCGTGGATGGGCGGCATCGTAGGCTTTGGCCAGGTGGCCGAAGTCCAGCCGGGTATAGATCTGGGTGGTGCTGATGTTGGCGTGGCCCAGCAGTTCCTGCACGCCGCGCAAGTCAGCGCTGGACTGCAGCACGTGGCTGGCAAAGGAGTGTCGCAGCACGTGCGGGTGCACCGGGGTGGCCAATCCGGCGCGCAGGCTGCGTTCCTGCAGGCGTTTCCAGATCGCCTGCGCTGACAGTCGGGGGCCGTTGCGCCCGATGAACAGCGCCGCCTGCGCCGTCCCACCCGTGGCCAGCCGCTGGTCACGCAGCGTCAGCCAGTGGCGCAGCGCCTGCACGGCCTGGGCGCCAACGGGCACGATGCGCCACTTGCTGCCTTTGCCCAGCACATGGGCCTCACCGGCTGCCAAATCCACCCAGCCACGCGCGCTGCTGCTGGCCAACACGTCCAGACCGGTCAGTTCCGCCAAGCGCAGACCGCCACCATACAGCAACTCGACCATGGCGGCATCACGCGCCTCCAGCCAGGGGTCAGCCAGGTCGTTATGAAAACTGGCCAGCTGCACGGCGTCATCCACACTCAGGGCCTTGGGCAGCGGTTTGGCCGCCTTGGGCGCGCGGATGTCCAGTACCGGGTTGCTGGCCACCAGCCCCTCGCGACCCAGCCAGCTGTAAAAACCGCGCCAGCCCGACAAAATCAGCGCAATGCCGCGGCCACTGCGCCCCCCGCTGTGCATCTGTGCCACCCAGCGCCGGATGTGGCCGGGCTGCACCTGCAGCAGCTCAACCCCGGCAGCAGCGGCATGGAGACAGAGTTTTTCCAGGTCCAGCGTGTACAACACCACCGTACGCTCGGCCAGGCGTTTGTCAAAACGCACATGGTCCAGATAACGCTGCACCAGCGCGGGCAACTCCGGCGCCATACCCGCAGCGGACACTGGTGGCGGGTTCATGGCAGCCGCCGCTCAACGCAGCGGCGACAGCGCGGCGCTGGCCAGATCAGCAATACGCGCCAGGAAATCGGTGCCCATGGTGCTGTTGAAGCGCTGGGCATCGGGGGAGGCCAGCACCAGCAGACCAAAAGCCGGCGTCACGCCGCTGGACTGAGACAGGCGCAGCGGCAAGATCGCCAGCGACACTGCCGCCTGGGGGTCTGGCAGCCAGTTGATGGCCTCCAACCCGGTGTTGACACCACAAAAGGGCTCGGTCAGCGAGGTGGCAAACAGCTTGGCATCCTCACTCACGCCCTGGGCAAACGCCTGTCCGGCATAGGCCGCAGCCACCCCCCAGACCTTGATGCCCACTTGCGGCACCGCGAACTGGCTGGCGATTTCGTCGGCAATCAGTTGTGGCAAGGTGTTTGGCTCGTGGTGCAGAAACAGCGTGCGCGCCCACAGCAGCAGCTTGTCGGACAAGGCCATGTTGTCGTTGACATTGCGGATCATGTCCATGATGCGCTGTTCCAGCATGCGGATTTTTTCACGCAGCAAGGTGGCCTGCCGCTCCTGCAGGCTCACCGCCCGCTGGCTGTGCGGGCTGGCCAGTTGTACCGCGGACAACAATTCTGCATGACGTTCAAAAAAGTCAGGCGTGTTGGCCAGGTAGTTGGCGATGTCGTCCTCGGTGATGGGACTGCCGATGGCGCTGGGTAAATGGGGAGTGTTAGGCATGGTCATAAGGAGTTGGGTAGGTCAATCTCGCCGTCAAACACCGGGGTGGCCGGGCCGGTCAACATCACCGGGGAGGTGCCGCCCTGCCAAGTGATGGTCAAGGTGCCGCCGTGGGTCAGAACGTCCACCGACGCGTCCAGCAGCCCAAGCCGGATGCCCGCCACCACGGCGGCACAGGCGCCGGTGCCGCAGGCCAGCGTTTCACCAGCGCCGCGCTCGTACACACGCAGACGGATGCGCGCGCGGTCCAGCACCTGCATGAAGCCCACATTCACCCCACGCGGGAAGGCACTATGGCCCTGGATCAGCGGCCCCCGGGTCAACACTGGCGCACTGTCCACATCGTCCACCAGCGTCACGGCATGGGGGTTGCCCATGGACACCACCGCGACATTGACAGTCGCCACCCGGGGCGACTCATCCAGAGCCAGCGGCCAGACCTGCCATGACCCTGCAGGCACAGGCTGCAGCCCGGTCGAATCAAACGGGATGCGCGCCAGCTCAAAATCCGGTGCCTGCATGTCCACGGTGACACGGCCATCCTTCTGGCGCTGCAACTGCAACACCCGGTTCATGGTCTGCACCGTCACCAGATCCTTGGTGGTCAGCCCCTGCCGGCGCACAAAACTCAGAAAACAGCGCGCGCCGTTGCCGCAGTGCTCAACCTCATTGCCATCCGCATTGTGGATGACATAGGCGAAATCAACCCCCGGCGCTGGCGAGGAACGCACCGTCAGGATCTGATCGGCACCGACGCCGAAATGACGGTCCGCCAGAAAACGGTATTGCGCCGC
>NZ_JAQTWM010000001.1:16429-119422 GCF_028689305.1 Rhodoferax sp.
CATTGCCATCCGCATTGTGGATGACATAGGCGAAATCAACCCCCGGCGCTGGCGAGGAACGCACCGTCAGGATCTGATCGGCACCGACGCCGAAATGACGGTCCGCCAGAAAACGGTATTGCGCCGCCGTCAGCCCATAACGGGTCCGGGTTTCGTCCAGCACCACAAAGTCGTTGCCGGCACCCTGCATCTTGGTAAAAGGAACTCTCATGGGCGTGATTATCTACGCCTGCTGCGGGTCGGCCTCGGGCCGCGCCAGCCGTCCGGGCACCGGGTGTTTGATGGCGTTTTTGCGCATCTTGACCTCCACCGCGGCCGGGATGTCAATGGCACAGTGGTCCGCCAGCTGCAGCAGGTACAGCAACACATCGGCCACCTCATCGGCAATGCGCTGGCGCGTCTCGGGGCAACCCGGCGCGGCCTGCGAGGCCTCGGGGCTCATCCACTGAAAAATCTCGGCCAGCTCGGCGGCCTCCACCATCAGCGCAGTGCTCAGATTTTTCGGGGTATGAAACGGCTGCCAATGGCGCTCGACAGCAAACTGACGCAAACGCGCCTGAAGGATTTCAATATCCATGCCATGGTTTCCTGAAAAAAGAGGGATCGGCTCGCCCGCTGGCGAGTGCCTGCCCGCATGGTAGTGCGCTTGTCAGACCGCCGCTGGCCCAGCGCAGGACTGTGGCATTTCGTTGCAAAATGACCGCATGCCCCGTTCCACCCAACTCCTGCACCCCCCTTGTCCTCCTGCCGTGCCGCGCCTGGCCGCCACGGTTTTGTTGCTACGCGACAGCCCTGAAGGGCTGGAAGTGCTGATGACCCGGCGTTCGGCCAGCGCCAGTTTTGCCCCTGGCGCTTATGTGTTTCCAGGTGGTGGTGTGGACGTGGCCGATGCCCAGTGCCATCACCTGGCGCGGCACCGCCCCGGCCAGAATGAAGTGTCCCTGACCGAAGCCATTGCCGCCATCCGCGAAAGTTTTGAAGAACTCGGCGTCTTACTCGCCCACCACCCGGATGACCAGTGGGCCAGCCAGGCCGATATTGACGCGCTGCAACGGCAAGGTGACTTCGCCGCCCAATGCGCCGCCCGCGGCCTGACCCTGGCGGCGGACCAGGTGTTTGTGCTGGCGCGCTGGATCGGCAGCCGTGATCTGCCCCGCCGCTTTGACGTGCCGTTTCTGGTCGCGCGCATGCCGGACGGCCAAACCCCGGTGGCCGATGAGTCCGAACAGTTCGAGCCGGTCTGGGTCCGCCCGGCCGAGGCGCTGACGCGCCATGAGGCCGGCACGTTTTTCATGATTTTCCCAACCATCCGCACGCTGGAGCGTCTGCAAGCCTTTGCCACGGTGGACGCGGTGCTGCAAGCCTGCGCCGTGAATGAAGAACCGCTGTGGACCAGTTGCCCGCGCGGTGGGTTGCTGGGTGGGCGCGATGTGCGCTACATGGAGCACGAGCACCCCTATGGTGAGCTGGCGCTGGTCTGTCCCGACGGCCAGGTGGCCCATCCGCTGGACTGGCAAAGCGAAAATCCCGTTGCGCTGCTGAAAAACGTGCAGCGCCTGACCGCCCCCAACCCCGGCGCCATGACCGGTCCCGGTACCAACAGCTATCTGGTCGGTGACCCGGGCACCGGGTATCTCGTGATTGACCCGGGGCCGGCAGACCATGAGCACCTGGACAAACTCTGGCGCGCCGCGGCAGGCGACATCCGCCTGATCGTCTGCACCCATTCCCACCCCGATCATTCACCGGGCGCCCGGCCACTGCAGGCCATGTGCCAGGTGCCGCCGCCGATTCTGGGCCTGCCCAGTGCCGCCACCGCCCGTGCCGCCAGCCACTTTTCGCCCGACAGATCACTATCAAATCATGAGCTACTCAGGCTTTATCCGTCCGGGCTAGAGGGCGATTTTGCTTATGAAAGAGGGCATACCCTGCGGGTCATCCACACCCCCGGACACGCGGCCAATCACCTGTGTCTGCTGTTGCTGCAGGACGGCCTGCTGTTCAGCGGTGACCACATCCTCAACGGCAGCACCACGGTGATTGACCCGCCCGATGGCGACATGAACGCCTACCTGGACTCGCTGGACCGGCTCAGCGAACTCTGCGCCGAACACCAGGTCAAGTTCATCCTGCCGGCCCATGGTTATGTCATCGGCGGCCCGGGCGACGAAGCCCAGGCCGCCATCAGCCGCCTGAAACAACACCGCCTGCAACGCGAAGCCAAGGTGCTGCAAGCCATGCAACAGCTGCCAGAAGGCACCCTGGACGACTGGCTGGCGCTGGTCTATGACGACGTGCCGAGCCGCATGTGGCCGGTGGCCCGGCGTTCCCTGATGGCGCATGTGGCCCGCATCGAGGCCATGGCGCCCTGACCCTGCCCGTGCGCGCCACCGCCCGCGCCTCTTGAAAACGGCGGCAGCGGGCCCAGCTACCGGCCTGTTACCCCCGATATCAGGAACCCTGCCATGCCGGCCTTCATCCTTTTCTGTCTGGGCCTGCTGCTGGTGTTGTGGTTCACGCTCCAGCCCTGGTGGCAGAGCCGCCGCCGCCGCGCCTGGCGCGCCCGCGTGTTTCCCGCCGCCTGGCGCCGTATCCTGCAGCGGCGCGTGCCTTACCTGCGCCGCCTGCCCGCTGACCTGCAGCAACAGCTCAGGCAACACATCCAGGTGTTTGTCCAGGAGAAAGTCTTTATTGGCTGCAACGGCCTGCAGGTCACCGACGAGATGCGGGTGACGGTGGCGGCCCAGGCCTGCCTGCTGATCCTGAAGCGGCCGGGCGGTTATTACCCGAATTTGCGGCAAATCCTGCTCTACCCCGACAGCTTTATCGTCGAGCGTGATCAGACCGACGGCATCGGTGTGGCCCACCGCAGGCGCCAGGTGCTCGCCGGGGAGTCCTGGTCACAGGGCCAGGTCATCCTGTCATGGCAAGACACCCTTGACGGCGCCGCCGTGGACGATGACGGCCACAATGTGGTCATCCACGAATTTGCCCACCAGCTCGATCAGGAAAACGGCAGCGCCAATGGCGCCCCGCCGCTGGCCAGCAGCGCCGATTACCAGCGCTGGTCCAGTGTGCTGGGCAGAGAATTCAGCACCTTGCAGGCCCGCCTGACCCGCGGCGAACCCTCCCTGTTCAGCGACTACGGCGCCACCGATCCGGCCGAATTTTTTGCCGTGGTCTCCGAAGTATTTTTTGAACAACCCGAGCAGATGGCGCAAGACCACCCGGAGCTGTACCGCGAGTTGAGCCAGTTTTACCGGCTCGACCCGCTGAACTGGCACTGACTCGCATTGGTGCCCCCACACGGTTAACATCCCCGGCAATGACCAAGTCCCCCAAACCCACACCGGCCACACCAGCCCCCGCCGGAGAACGCCTGTCCAAACGGGTCGCCCAGCTCAAGGCCTGCTCGCGCCGCGAAGCCGAGCAATACATCGAAGGCGGTTGGGTGCAGGTCAATGGCCAGGTGGTAGAAGAGCCCATGGCCCGGGTGGCCGACCAGACTGTCACGGTCGACCCGCATGCCAGCTTGATGGCGCTGACCGAGGTCACGCTGCTATTGCACAAGCCGCCCGGTTTTGACACCCTGGCCCTGCCAGGCGAGGCTAACAAACGGGTCAAACCGGCCCAGCAGTTGCTGCAACCAGCCAGCCATTGGCCGCAGGATGCGTCAGGACAACGCCTGCTCAAGCGTCACTTCAGCAAACTCAGCGCCGCGGTTGCGCTGGAAACCGGCGCCAGCGGGCTGGTGGTGTTCACCCAGGACTGGCGCGTGCTGCGCAAGCTCACCGAAGATGCTGCCTTCATCGAACATGAATTGCTGGTCGAAGTGCAGGGTGACGTGTCTGCCGACACCTTGCAGCGTCTGAACAGCCCTCACGCCAGCGAGCGTGACACCTTGCCGGCGGTGAAAGTCAGCATCAACAGCACCAGCGACACCACCACGCGGCTGCGTTTTGCCTTCAAGGGTGCTCACCCGGGGCTGGTGGCCTACCTGTGTGAACGCAACGGTTTGCCCATCCACAGCATGAAACGCCTGCGGATCGGCCGAGTCATGCTGGCCCAGTTGCCGCAGGGCCAATGGCGCTACCTGATGCCGCACGAGCGGTTTTAGGCGCCGGCCTCAGACGCCAAACAGCTGGCCTCGCGCCGCATCGGTGATGGCCTGGACACAAGGGTGACTGATGCGCCGCTCGACCGACACCGCATAAAACTCCTCAATCAGCTCGGCCGTGCGCCCAATCGCGGCCACCCCAAACTGGCTGCAGGTTTCCTCCTCCAGCACACTGGGGGCCATGAACACGCCCTGCCCTTCGCGACCAAAGGCCTTCATCAGCGCCGCGTCGTCGAATTCACCCACCACCACCGGCGCCACCTGGTGTTGTGCAAACCAGCCCTCCAACTGCCGCCGCACCGACGATGACGCCCCCGGCACCAGCATCGGCACAGCATCCAGGCAAGCCGGAAAAGCCCCTTGCAGACGCGGCATCAGCGCCGGCGCCGCAAAAAAACTCATGGCGCTGCGGCCCAGGGCGTGATTAAAAGCCTTGACGCTGACACGACGTGGCATCGGTTCGTCAGCGATCACCAGATCCAGCCGATGCAAGGCCAAGGCGGCCAGCAAATCGTCAAACTTGCCTTCGCTGGCCAGCAACTTGACCGGCTGAGCCAGTGAAAACGCCGGCTCCAGCAAACGATAGGCGACGGACTTGGACACCGAATCGGCCACTCCCACGCGAAAGTCCAGTCGGCGCTGGGCCCCCCGGACCTGCCGCAGCGCGGTTTCCAGGTCCTGCCCCAGACTGAAGATCTGGTCGGCGTAGCCCAGGGCCAGGCGGCCATGTTCGGTGAGTTCGAGCTGCCGTCCACTTTTGCGAAACAGCTGGCGCCCCAGCCGATCTTCCAGCAGCTTGATCTGTCCCGACAGGGTCTGGGGCGTGGTGTGCAGCTGTTCCCCGGCCCGCATGATGCCGCCGGCACGCGCCGTTACCCAGAAATAGTAAAGGTGCTTGAAATTCATGCCAACGGCCTCATTTATTTAGACAATGATTCGTTTTTATCGAAGTTTAATTCTCATAAATACGAATTTACACGAAGTGATATGAACTTTATAGTTTCCAGCGTGTCCACTTCTTTGACACAGACAGGAGAAACCAAATGCGTTTAAGTACCAAAGGCCGTTTTGCGGTGACCGCCATGATTGACGTTGCCCTGCGCGAAAAGCTCGGGCCGGTGCCGCTGTCAGACATTGCCGTGCGCCAGCAGATTTCCCTGTCCTATCTGGAACAGATGTTCAGCAAACTGCGCAGCCAGGGCCTGGTCACCAGCACCCGCGGGCCGGGCGGTGGCTACACCCTGGGTCAGCGCTCCGACACCATCACCGTGGCCGACATCATCAGTGCCGTCGAAGACGCTGCGCCCAAAGCCAAGGTCCAGGGTGACTCACCGGCACAGGACATGGCGCAGGATCTGTGGGACTCGATGAACGCCAAGCTGCTGGACTTCATGCAGTCCGTCACCTTGCGCAGCCTGGTGCTGGAGCAGCTGGCCAAAGGCGTGCGGATCGAACAGAAACCCGCGCCCAACCGCGGCGTGTTCAAGAAACCGGCGCCACAACCGGTGCGCACCACGGCCCCCAACTCGGTGTTTGCCCTGGGACAAACCCTGCTGGCGCGGGGGTAGACCGGCACCACCCCAAGGTGCCGCGCCATTCATCAAAAAGGTGTGAAGCCCACCGATAAGCCGGATTCTGTGCACGCCGGTTGCCCGGCGTGTGACTGCCATTAATCTGGGCCACGGATCGCTCCGTGGCTCGGTGCTACCTACCCGCCAGCTCTGGGGGCCCCATCAACGCTGGCCTACTTGGTATTGCTGCGCGTAGAGATTGCCCGTTTCACCCATTGCAGGCAGAGCCTGCAATGGGTGGCTATGCGCTCCCGGTTGCCCGGGGGCTGGCTTACGCCAGCCTACACGCATAGAACACCCTCCACAGGGTACCTACACTGACTCGTCTCTGTTGCTCTGATCCTCACCTTATACCTTGCGGCTTTCAGTGGACAGCCGTTAGCTGCTACGCTGCCCTATGCAGTCCGGACGTTCCTCCAGTGCTCTGTTTCCAGAATTGCACCAGCGGCAGTCTGGTGGGCTTCACACGACCATTATCGCGGCTGGCAGCCACCGGCCACAGGCCAGGGCCAACAAAAACCTCAGCCCGGCAACGCTTTATCATGGAGGATTGCTTGATCACCACGAGCCCCATGATCCGCCTGACTGAACTCAAACTCCCCCTTGCCGCCTTGCCGGTACGCGCGCGCCGCGCTGCCGATGCCCCCACTGAAACCGAGGCCGACCGCAGCCCGGTGCCCCACCCGGTGGACGCCCTGAAACAACTGTGCTGCCAGGTCCTGGGGCTGGAGGCTGCAGCCATTGCCGATCTGCAGGTCTTCAAACGCAGTTTTGATGCCCGCAAGGCCGAGCTGCTGGCGGTGTACATCGTTGACCTGACGTTGACCGATCCGGCGCTGGAAACCGCTGTGCTGGCCCGGCTGCAAGACCACCCGCACATCCTGCCGACGCCCGACATGGACTACCAGCGGGTCGCCCAGGCGCCGGCCGGGCTGCCGCTGCGCCCGGTGGTGGTGGGGTTTGGTCCCTGCGGCATGTTTGCCGCCCTGCTGCTGGCCCAGATGGGGTTCAGGCCCATCGTGCTGGAACGTGGCAAACCGGTGCGCGAACGCACCAAGGACACCTGGGGCCTGTGGCGCAAACACGTGCTCAACCCAGAGAGCAATGTCCAGTTTGGCGAAGGTGGCGCTGGCACCTTTTCCGACGGCAAGCTGTGGAGCCAGATCAAGGACCCACGCCATCTGGGCCGCAAGGTGATGACCGAGTTTGTCAACGCCGGGGCGCCGCCTGAAATCCTGGTGGAAGCGCACCCGCACATTGGCACCTTCAAGCTGGTCAAGGTGGTGGAAAACCTGCGCGAGCAGATCATCGCGCTCGGAGGCGACATCCGCTTCCAGCACAAAGTCGTCGACATTGAGGTGCCAGCCAGCTCCGACCGACGGCAACTGCGTGGCCTGAGCGTGCTCAATCAGGCCACCGGCCAGACCGAGACGCTGCGTGCCGACCAGGTCATCCTGGCGCTGGGCCACAGCGCCCGCGACACTTTTGCCATGCTGCATGAACGCGGCGTGGCCGTGCAGGCCAAACCGTTTTCGGTGGGGTTTCGTGTCGAGCACCCGCAAAGTGTGATCGACCGGGCCTTGTGGGGCCGCCACGCCGGCAACCCGATTCTGGGCGCAGCCGCCTACAAACTGGTGCATCACGCCAGCAATGGCCGCTCGGTGTACAGCTTTTGCATGTGCCCGGGTGGCACGGTGGTGGCGGCCACCAGTGAACCGGGGCGGGTGGTGACCAATGGCATGAGCCAGTATTCACGCAACGAACGCAACGCCAATGCCGGCCTGGTGGTGGGCATTGAGCCGTCCGACTACCCGCAGGACGATCACGCCTTTGTCCACGCTTTTGGCGAAAGTGCCGGCGCCCGTTACGCCGAAGAAGCCCGGCGACTCCAAGACGGTGCCCCGGACGCCTGCCATCCGCTGGCCGGCATCAATCTGCAGCGCCAGCTGGAGTCCAACGCCTACCTGCTCGGTGGCAGCAACTATGAAGCGCCCGGACAACTGGTGGGCGAATTCATCGCAGGCCGGGCCTCCAGCAGTTTTGGCAGCGTGTTGCCCTCGTACCGGCCCGGCGTCAGGCTCGGTGACCTGCACCCCAGCCTGCCTGGCTACGCCATTGCGGCGCTACGTGAGGCGCTACCGGCCTTTGGCAAGAAAATCCGCGGCTTTGACATGCCCGATGCGGTGCTGACCGGAGTGGAAACCCGCACCTCGTCACCCTTGCGCATCCCGCGCGGCGACGACTTCCAGAGCCTCAACACCGACGGACTCTACCCCGGTGGGGAAGGCGCCGGTTACGCTGGAGGCATTCTGTCGGCGGCGGTGGACGGCATCAAACTGGCCGAAGCTGTGGCGCGCCGGCTTTCGCCTTGAGTTGCCCAGAAAATCACCCTCCAGCCCGGATAAAACAAGCCTTTTTAGCTATTATTTTAATAGCAATCAAACCGAGCGTTTGAACAGCGCCAGCAGCGAACCGGCCAACACAAACAGGCTGCCAAAAATGCGGTTCATGGCGCGGATGTGTGACGCTTCTTTCAAAGCTCCCAGCACCCGGGCGGCCAGCGCGGTGTAACCCGACATCACCACCAGGTCGGTGAAGGCCAGCGTGGCGCCGATGGTCAAATATTGCGGCAGCAGCGGCTGCGCCAGATCCATGAACTGCGGCAACACCGCCAGCAAAAACACCGTGCCCTTGGGGTTGACCACATTGATCATCCAGGCCCTGAGAATCAGCGAACGCCGGCTGGCGACCGCCTTGGTATCGGACAGCGCCACCATCGGCCGCGCCGGTGCGCGCCATTGCTGAATGCCAAGCCACACCAGATACGCCGCCCCCAACCACTTCACCACGGTAAACGCGGTGCTGGAAGTCGCCATCAGTGCGCCCAGGCCCACCCCGACGATCAGCAGTTGTGACCAGATGCCCAGCACCAGCCCGAAGATGACGACATACCCGCTCCTGAAACCGTGGCTGAGCCCGGCACTCATGGCGGCAATGGCGCCCGGCCCGGGCGAGAGACTGATGGCCCAGGAGGCGGCAAAAAAAGCTAACCAGGTAGAAAGTTCCATGACCCAAGTCTAGCGGACACAAGCTGGTGTGCCGTGCCACCAGGCCATAAAGCCGCCGCACAGCCATGGCGGGCGCACCCATGACCAGCCGGTTAAAGTGGCCACTCCGACAAATGTCCAAGCTCTGACCCGACCATGACAACGCCCGAATGGCAGGATCGCCGGCGCCTGCTGCAATGGCTCAGCGCCAGCGCCGCCACCCTGTATGTGCCCCGCAGCGCTTGGTGCCAGCCGCGCTGGGCCAGCAACCCGTTCACACTGGGGGTGGCCAGTGGTTCGCCCACCGCCGACTCGGTGCTGTTGTGGACACGGTTGCATGTACCCGGCATCCCCGCCGCCGGCCTGGGGGCGCAGCCCATCACGGTGCACTGGGAACTGGCCCATGACGACCAGTTCAAACACTTGGTCCGCCGTGGGCAAGCGATCGCACCGGCCGAGCTGGCACATTCGGTCCACGCCGAGGTGGCCGGTCTGGCGCCCGACCGCTGGTATTTTTACCGTTTCATGACCGGTGATTTTGTCAGCCCGGTGGGGCGCACGCGCACCTTCCCCAGGCCCGAGGCCGTGGTCCAGCGGCTGCGCCTGGGTTTTGCCTCCTGCCAGAAGTGGGAAGACGGCTACTTCACGGCGTGGCGCCACATGCGTCAGGAAAACCTGGATCTGGTGATGTTTCTGGGCGACTACCTCTACGAATACCCAGCCAAACGCAGCAAGCTGCGCACCCCGCCGGGCGGCTGGCTGCACACGCTGGACGATTACCGCCAGCGTTATGCCTTGTACAAGGGTGACGCCGATTTGCAGGCCATGCACGCCAGCTGCCCCTGGCTGATGACCTGGGATGACCACGAAGTGCAAAACGACTATGCTGGCGTGCACGCCGGACACAGCGCCGCCAAGGACCCGGCGGACCCGGCCCACTTCCTGGCGCGCCGGGCGGCGGCTTACCAGGCCTATTACGAACACCAGCCGATCCGCCCGGCAGTGCTCACCCAGGCCATGACCGGCTTGCTGACAGGAGCCGAGATGCGCCTGTATGGCCAGCGGCCCTACGGCCAACTGGCCAGCTTGTACCTGCTGGACACCCGCCAGTACAAAGACCTGCAGGTCTGCACCAAAGAGGCGACGCTGGGCTCGGGCATGGTCGACCCGGCCCGCTGCCCGCAGTGGTTTGAGGCGCGGCGCAGCCTGCTCGGCCTGGAGCAGGAGCGCTGGCTGTCCACCCAGTTCGCCAAGCCGACTTCCGCCCGCAGCAGCTGGACGGTTTTGGGGCAGTCCACCCTGTTGGGCCAGCGCGACGTCAAGGTCGGTCCCGGACAGCGCTTGTGGAACGATGGCTGGGACGGTTACCCCGCTGCCCGGCGCCGCCTGACGGATGCGTTGCACCAGCACGCGGTGCCCAACCCGGTGGTGTTGGGCGGTGATGTGCACGCCAACTGGGTTGGCCACGTCAAGGCCGACTACGCAGACGCCAACAGCGCCAGCGTGGGGGTGGAGTTCTGCGGCACCAGCATCACCTCACACGCCGGTGATGGCGCCAGAACGGCCGAGCTGCTGGCCGAGAACCCCCACTTCATCTTTGCCGACGCGCTGCACAGAGGTTACGGGGTAGCGGAATTCACCCCCGCCCAACTGACCACCACCCTGCGAGTGGTGGATGACGTCACCCATCAGGACAGTCAGATCGACACCCTGGCGCGTTTTGCCGTCCAGTCCGGCCGGCCACTGGTAGAGCGGGTCTGACGGCCTGCGGATCACTGTGCGTTTTGCAGCGCGGCGATCCGGTCTTCCAGCGGCGGGTGGGTCGAGAACAGCTGGCCGATGCCGCCGGTGATGCCAAACGCCGCCACACTCTTGGGCAATTCGCCCGGCTGCATGCCGCCCAGACGGGCCAGGGCGTTGATCATCGGCTGGCGGCGGCCCATCAGCTGGGCGGCTCCGGCATCAGCACGGAACTCGCGCTGGCGGCTGAACCAGGCCACCACGATGGCGGCGGCAAAACCCAGCACGATGTCGAGCACGATGGTGGTGATCATGTAACCAATGCCAGGTCCGGAGTTTTCGTTGTCACCCTTGCGCAGGAAGCTGTCCACGGCATAACCAATGACCCGGCTCAGGAACACCACAAAGGTGTTCATCACGCCCTGGATCAAGGTCATGGTGACCATGTCGCCGTTGGCCACGTGGGCAATTTCATGGCCGATGACAGCCTCAATCTCTTCGTGCGTCATGCCTTGCAACAAGCCGGTGCTGACCGCCACCAGCGCGGAGTTTTTGAAGGCTCCGGTGGCAAAAGCGTTCGGGTCGCCCTCAAAAATGCCGACCTCGGGCATGGCGATGCCCGCCTTGTCAGCCAGTTTCTGCACGGTGTTGACGATCCAGGCTTCGTCCGCATTGGCGGGCTGGTTGATGATGCGCACCCCGGAGGTCCACTTGGCCATGGGTTTGCTGATCAGCAGGGAAATGATGGCACCGCCAAAACCCATCACCAGGGCATAGCCCAGCAAGGCGCCCAGGTTCAGGCCGTTGGCGCTCAGGTAACGGTTGACGCCGAGCAGGCTGGCCACAATGCCCAGCACCGTCACCACCAGCACGTTGGTCAGCACAAACAAAATGATGCGTTTCATGATTTCCTTTTCAAAACAGGCGGCTTGGCCGCGAAACAGTGCAAATGGTAGTGGCGAACCCGGCAAATTCAAGCCAAACCGGGTTCAATTCCCCACAGCGTCAAGCGATTTGACCGACGCCGGCGCAACGGTTCTGGCGGCCCGGAACACCGACGGGTCGTCGTAAAAACCCGGAGCCTCATTGCCCGGCCACCAGCCGGGCACCCCCAGCACTGGCAAATGCGCAAACGGCTTGGCGGCCAGTTTGTCAGCGCTCAGGTCGGCCGCCACCCAATCGTCCAGACTTGCTACAGAATCCGTAGCTGAAAAGACCCGATAAACGTGGGCTGTGATGGGTTTTCTTGGGTAAACCAGTTTTTCCAGCAAGGCGTGGCCAAACAACAGCAAATGGGTTTGTTGCCACAGCGGGCGCAGGTCGATGAAGACGCGCCGCCAGTCTTTGGCCACCAGCGCCTGCCACAGGGCCTCGGGGGCGCGCAGCAAGGCGGCGTTTTCGTCAAACAGCGTCAGGGCGTCCCGCGCCGGACCACGCACCGGCGCGATACCGGTTTGGGCGATCTGGTCCACATGCAACTGGTTGAGCCGGCGCTTGACGCGGGGAAAGTGCAGCCAGGCCAGGCCATTGAAAAAGTCGTGCAGCCCCTCACGGGTAGGGCACTGGTGGTACTCAAAAATATAACTCTCGTAGGCCACCCCCGCAGGCAGGTCGGACTGCGGCACAAAACACACCGGCGCCTGTCCGGCGACCGGCCAGAGCGTTGATCCCACGGCATTGAGCGCCTGCGGTTGTGTTTGGCCAGCCAGCACCCGCTGGGCGGTGGCCTGCCCCAACCCGCGCCAGGGCACCAGCCACGGCGCGGACCAATCAATGGCATTCAGATCACTGACGAGCGGTGGACTCAAGCGTGGTCTACCGCACGAGGTAGCGTACGGTGTTGGGGTTGACCGCCGGCAGCAGTTCAAAGCGGGCGGGGAATTTTTTGAACAATTTGGGTGAAGCGGCCTTTTTCCCCAGCAGTTGGGCGGCTCGCAAAGCCTGGGTAACGGCATTGATGTGCTGCGGCTGCCCGGTTTGCAAGGCGGGCACCGCCTGCAAGATGTCTTCCAGCTGGACCGCCGCCGACACACTCTCTGCGCTGTCGGCGACCACAACCCGCGGCGAGGGCTGTTGAGGCGCCACCGGGTTGACGCTGACTTTTTTGGCGACGGGTGTTTTGCCCGTTGCTTTTTTGGCACTGGCCTTTTTGGCGGGCGTTGGCGGCGCCGGAACGTCACCCGCAGCGGCTGGTTTGGCAGCCGTTTTTCGGGCGGTAGCCACTCGTCTGGCCGGGGCCTTGCCCGAGGATTTTGCCGAGCTGGGCTCTGGCAATGCGGGCTCCTGCCCCACCAAAATGACACGGTCGTAAGCGGAGACGGCTTCGCGGCCCATTTTGCTGCGCTCTGAGACACACACCATGCGGATGCCGCGTTCACGCAGGCGCACCACCAGCGGCACAAAGTCAGCATCACCGGAGCCGATGATCAAGGTCTGGGGCGGTGGTGTCCGGCAGGCCAGTTCCATCGCGTCGACGGCCAGCGCCACGTCGGTGGTGTTTTTGGTCAGCGGCAGGTTCACAAAGGGGCGCACCGCCCAGGCGCGCAAGGTCTCGGCCAGGGCTTTGAGGCTGTCGGCGCTGCCATAGGCGCGGCGCACCGGCATCCGGCCTTCGGTTTCTTCCAGCACCCGGAACGCCTCGTCCAGCCATGGGCCGGAGTTCAGATTGTCGGCATCCAACAAAAAAACATTCATGGGAACTCCTTGCTGAAATGACCAGCACCAGCTGGGAAGAGGATCAGCCCGCCACCCGCCAAGCCAGCGCCTCACCGCTGGCCAGCGGCTTGAGCTCGGCCTGACCAAAAGCAAAGCGCTCGGGCGGGGTCCAGCTTTCACGCTTCAAAGTCAAGGTGCTGGTGTTGCGCGGCAGGCCGTAAAAATCGGCACCGTTGAAGCTGGCAAAGGCTTCGAGCTTGTCCAGCGCACCGACCGAATCAAAGGCCTGGGCATAGAGTTCCATGGCGGCGTGGGCGGTGTAACAACCGGCGCAGCCAGTGGCATGCTCCTTGAGGTGCACCGGGTGCGGCGCGCTGTCGGTGCCCAGGAAAAACTTGGCGCTGCCGCTGGTGGCGGCCCCCAGCAGGGCCTGGCGATGGGTTTCGCGCTTGAGCACCGGCAGGCAGTAGTAGTGCGGGCGGATGCCGCCGGTGAAGATGGCGTTGCGGTTGTACAGCAGGTGATGCGCGGTGAGGGTGGCGGCCAGAAAGCGGTCGGACTCGCTCACATATTGGGCCGCCTCACGGGTGGTGATGTGCTCAAAGACGATTTTGAGTTCGGGGAAATCGCGCCGTAGCGGGATCAGCTGCTGGTCAATGAACACGGCCTCGCGGTCAAACAGGTCGATGTCAGGCGAGGTGACTTCACCGTGCACCAGCAGCAGCAGGCCTGCGCGCTGCATGGCTTCGAGTGTTGGGTAGGTCTTACGCAGGTCGGTCACGCCGGCGTCACTGTTGGTGGTGGCCCCAGCGGGGTAGAGCTTGGCAGCGACCACACCGGCGTCTTTGGCACGCTGGATCTCGTCAGCGGGCAGGTTGTCGGTGAGGTAGAGCGTCATCAGCGGCTCAAACGCCAGACCCGGCGGCACGGCGGCCTGGATGCGCGCCTTGTAGGCCAACGCCTGCGCGGTGGTGGTGACCGGCGGGCGCAGGTTGGGCATGATGATGGCGCGCCCGAATTGGGCGGCTGTGTGCGGCACCACGGTGGCCAGTGCGTCGCCATCACGCACATGCAGGTGCCAGTCGTCGGGGCGGGTGAGGGTCAGGGTGTGGATCATGTGCGCTATTGTCCCAAAAGCGCGCACCAGTCCCGGCTCAGAACGGAACCTGGTCGCTGGGGTATTTCCAGAAGTCCCTGAGCAGATAGCTGACCGGCATGGCCAAGGCGGTATTGCTGGGCACAATCGGTTTCATGAACCACTTGTCGTAGATCTGGAAGATTTCCTTGCTGAAGACCAGCCGGCGCATTTCTTCATCCACCACCTTCTTGAAGTCCGGGTCGTTCTTGGGCAGCATGATGGCCAGCGGCTCGGTGGTGAGGAACTTGCCGACGACCTTGAGGGCGCCCGGGTTGGGCCGGTTGGCGGCCAAGCCATACAACAACACGTCATCCATGACAAACGCTTCGGCTTCGCCCTTTTCCACCATCTCTACCGCCTTGGCGTGGTCTGGCGCCTCGACGATGGTGATGTTCATCAAGCGCTCGCGGTTGGCCTGGATCGCCGCCTTCAGCGGGGTGGTGCCTTTGGTCGACACCAGGCGCTTGCCCTGCAGCTCTTCCATGCGCTGGACCGGACTGTTGGCCTTGACCAGCAAGCGGGCACCGGTGATGAAATGCGGCACGGTGAACGCCACCTTTTGCCGCCGTTCGGCATTGTTGGTGGTCGAGCCACATTCCAGGTCCGCCTTGCCCTGCACCACCATGTCGATGCGGTTGGCCGGGGTCACCTGCAGATAATCAACCGGCAGGTTTTTGAGTTCCAGTTTTTTCTGCACCGCCTGGGCAATCTTCAGGCACAGGTCCACCGCATAGCCGATGGGCTTCTTGTTGGCATCCAGGTAGGAAAAGGGAATGGAAGATTCACGGTGGGCAATCACCAGCTTGCCGCCGCCGGCAATGCGCTCCAGCACCGGTACCAGCGCAGGCGCCGGTGCTGGCGCCGACGCGGGCGGCTGGGCCTGTGCCAGCACGGCAGGTCCCCAGGCCATCAGACTCATCAGCCACACCCATTCCCAACTTGTTCGTTTCATGCCTGTTCCATTCAAAAATGTTCACGCTCCGGGTGTCGCGTCCTGGTCCACCAGCCCGATCAAAGCAACACTCATGCCGATTTCATGATACACGCCCATCATCACCGCTGACACTAGGGCTAACGCCCCTGCGCCACCAGGAAGTCCCACAACGCCTGCGCGTTGCTCTTGGGTACACCATTGGCCAGGCGTCCCGAGGCACTGGCCGGTTTGAGGGATTCCCGGCTGTTGGGGTGCTCGCGGTAGGCGCGCACGTCCATGACGATGTGCAGGTCCTTGAGTTCTGGCGGCGCCGCACTGACCAGCCGCTTGGCACGCAACTCCTTTTGCACCGCACTGGTGGGCAAAAACGCAATGCCGTGGCCTTCGAGCGCCATGGCCTTGAGGCCCTCGGCCATGTCGGTTTCATAAACCCGGTCAAAGTGGATCGGGGCGCTGCAGCGTTTCAGGATCAGCTCCACCATCTGCCCCAGATACGCTCCCGGTGCGTAACCGAGATATGGCAGGGGTCGCCCGGCCTTGCCTGGCAGTTCATAGAGCGGGTTGCCGTGCACATCAGGCTTGACATACGGCGCCACCAGCTCCTCCCCCAGGCTGACCATTTCGTAACGGTCCGCATCCAGCTGGTACGGCTGGGACGGGTGATGGTAGGCAATCAGCAAATCACAGCTGCCCTCCACCAGGCGCATCACCGCGTCATGCACGTTGAGCGCAATCAGCCGGCTTTTGATCGGGCCAAACTGGTCGCGCAGCCCCGACACCCAGGCCGGGAAAAAGGTGAATGCCAGGGTGTGCGGCACGGCAAACTCAATCACGTCCTGCGCTGCCGTGGCATGGCCGCGCAGCATGGCGCGGGTGGTTTGCAGCGCCTGCAACACTTCCAGCGACTGCGCGTAAAGTGTCTCACCCGCCGGGGTCAGCCGGGTCGGGTAACTGCTGCGGTCCACCAGGTCGGAGCCCGCCCACGCCTCCAGCGACTGGATGCGCCGCGAAAACGCCGGTTGCGTGACGTGACGCAGCTGCGCCGAGCGGCTGAAACTGCGGGTTTCAGCCAGACTGACAAAATCTTCAAGCCATTTGGTTTCCATGCATTCAACCTTGTTGCGCCGAAGCGCCCGGGCGGCGCCAGATCAAGACGCGAATCGCCGCCAGCCGCGCATTATGCGGTGCCCGTCAGGCCCGGATCAATGCCAGATAGGCCTGGCGGGTGTCTGGCGCCACGGCCGCCAGCACCTGCTCATAGGTGGTTTGATGACGCGCCAGCAGCCGGGTCGATGCCACGGTTCTGGAGCGACAGAACCAGTGGCAGGTGTGCTGCATCAGCATCAGCTCGGCCATCAGCGTGAAGGCTTTGCGCTTGGGGTCCTGCGGCTGGCCGGCGCTGGTGGCCTGCGCCAGCGCGTGGGCGTGGATGCCCAGTGCCTTGCGCAGGTCAAAGGTCTGACTTGCCAGCCAGCGGCTGGCATACGGCAGGGCCAGCGCCAACTTGCTGACACGGGTCTGCGCCTCATCCACCTTGGCAAAGTCCAAGGTGAAGGCGTTGAACTGCCCGGACAACTCGGTTTCGGCGCTGGACAACATGCTCCAGATCGCGGCCTGGCGGGCCGGGTCGGACTCACCAAGCGCCCGCATGTACCCCTGCATCAGGTTTTCCATCAGCTTTTCGATACGGTAGCGGCTCAGATAACTGCCCAGCAGGGTGATACGGTCGCGCTGGTCACGCCGGTTCAGCAGGTACACACCAAAGAGCAGCAGGGGCAGAAGGGTCAATAAATCCATGGACAAGGGTGGCAAGCGTTTGAGCGTTGGACGCAGTGTAGGTCACAGCCATAGGCCAGCGGGATGGGGCATTGGGTCAATTCATCGATATTTGCTATACTAATGATAGCTAACAAGGCATATTATTTCCGGGCTAGAGGTCAATTTCATCCATCAACCGGGGCCACCTGAAGGTGGCCGTTTGCACCAGTCCTCCCGGCTGGACGGTCAATCTGGCGCGGCCCGGTATTCAAACCGCTGCTCGTTGACCTCAACCCCCCATTGCCTGCCGCGCTGCTGCAGCGCCAGCCGGAAACCGGCCTTCTCATAGAGGTGGCGGGCGGCATCAAGGCCCTCAAAAGTCCACAAATAGACCCGTAGGTCATGACGCGCGGCACAAAAAGCCATCGCCGCAGTCAACAAGGCCGTCCCGACCCCGGTTCCACGCAACGCGTCCGACGTGATGAACCAGCGAAGATGCGCGCCGTCCTGCCCAGCATGGGAACCGTCAATGGCAATCGACCCGGCGACCTGGCCATCTTGCAGCGCCAGCCAGAGGCCGTCGCGCTCGTCGTCATACCGTTCGCAGAACGCGCACAGCTCGCGTGCCACCTTGGTCTCAAACGCCAGACCAAACCCCGCCAGATCCCGGTAATAACGCGCGTGCAGCGCCACCACACTGCCGATGGCGCCGGGAATGTAGCCCTTGTGAATGTGCAGAGACATGATCCCATCCGTGAAAAATCAAACTACTCGGCACTCTGCTGCAGCGCCCACATGTCGGCGTAACGCCCGTTGGCGGCCAGCAGTTCGGCATGGGTGCCGCGCTCCAGGATGCGCCCGGCTTCCATCACCAGAATTTCATGCGCATCCACCACGGTGGACAGGCGGTGGGCGATGACCAGGGTGGTTTTGTTGTGCGCCACGCTTTGCAGCTCGGCCTGGATGGCGCGTTCGTTGGCCGAGTCCAGCGCGCTGGTGGCTTCGTCAAAAATCAGGATCGGCGGGTTCTTGAGCAGGGTGCGGGCAATCGCCACCCGTTGTTTTTCGCCACCCGAGAGTTTCAGGCCGCGCTCTCCCACCATGGTGTCATACCCTTTGGGGGTCGCCACGATGAAGTTGTGGATGTGCGCCGACTTGGCCGCCTCTTGCACTTGTTCGCGGGTCGCACCGGGCTTGCCGTAGGCGATGTTGTATTCGACCGTGTCATTGAACAGCACGGTGTCTTGCGGCACGATGCCGATGGCTTGCCGCACGCTGGCCTGGGTGACCTGCTTGATGTCTTGCCCGGCGATCAGGATCTGGCCCTGCTGCACGTCGTAAAAGCGAAACAGCAGGCGTGCCAGCGTGGATTTGCCCGAACCCGATGGCCCGACCACGGCCACGGTCTGGCCAGCCGGGATCTCAAAGCTGATGTCGTGCAGGATCGGGCGCGCCGGGTCATAGGCAAAACTGACGTGCCTGAAGCTCACGCTGGCCTGGCCCTCCAGCGCCAGCGGCAAGGCACCGGGCAGGTCGGCAATCTCGCGCTCACGCTCCATCAGGGTGAACATTTTTTCCAGGTCGGTCAGGCCCTGCTTGATCTCGCGGTACAGCACGCCCAGAAAACCCAGCGGAATGTAGAGCTGGATCATGAAGGCGTTGACCATCACTAGGTCACCCAGCGTCATGCGGCCATCCACCACGCCTTGCGTGGCGCGCCACAACATGGCCACCAAGCCAGCGGCAATGATGAGCTGCTGGCCAGTGTTGAGCACGCTCAGCGTGGTCTGGCTTTTCAGCGCGGCCTTGCGGTAGCGTTCCAGGTTGTCGTCGTAGCGCCGGGCCTCAAACTCTTCGTTGTTGAAGTATTTGACGGTCTCAAAATTCAGCAGCGAGTCGATGGCCCGGCTGTGCGCCGTGGAGTCGAGTTCGTTCATCTGCTTTCTGAACTGCGTGCGCCATTCCGTCACAACAATGGTGAAGATGATGTAGAGCACCAGCGCGGTGATGGTGATCCAGGCAAACCACAGGTCGAACTTGACCGCCAGCACCCCCAGCACCAGCGCCACTTCGATCAGGGTGGGGAAAATGCTGTAGAGCGAATAGCTGATGAGTGAATGCACGGCGCGGGTGCCGCGCTCGATGTCACGCGTCATGCCGCCGGTCTGGCGCTCCAGGTGAAAACGCAGGCTCAGCGCATGCAGATGGCGAAACACCTGCAGGCTGATCGAACGGGCCGCACCCTCGGTGGCCTTGGCAAAGATCAACTCGCGCAGCTCGGCAAACAGCGTGGTGGACAGGCGCAGCAGGCCATAGGCCAGCAACAGCCCGAGCGGCACCACCAGCAGTGCCTGCGCCCCCAGGCCGGCCTTGGGTGTCATGGTGTCCACCAGTTCCTTGAGCAGCAGTGGCACGCCCACATTGGCCAGTTTGGCCCCCACCATAAAGGCCAGTGCGGACATCACCCGCCACTTGTATTGCCACAGGTACGGAAACAGGCGCTGCAGCGTGGCCCAGTCGGAGCGCTGGGGAGCGGTGCTGTCAGTGGCTGAAACAGGCGGTGTTCCGCGGTGAGAGGCGGATGAATGACGGCTCATGGAGGACAATCGAAAGAAATAACCTGAGGATTGTGCCCATGTCTGCAAGCCCCCACACCACACCACCCAGCCCGACACTGCTGGCCTTGCCCACCGACGAGGAACTGGTGCTCAAAGTGATCCCGATGCCGCGTGACTGCAACGCCAATGGTGATATTTTTGGCGGCTGGGTCATGGCCCAGGTGGACCTGGCCGGCGCGGTGATTGCCGCGCCCTATGCCGACGGACGCATGGCCACCGTGGCGGTGAATGAATTCATCTTCAAGCAACCGGTGCGGGTGGGCGACATCCTGTCCTTTTTTGGCAAGCTGGTGCGCATTGGCCGCACCTCCATCACCGTCAAGATCGAAGTCTACGCCGAACGATTCCGCGCCCAGGGCCAATACACCAAAGTCACGGAAGCCTCGCTCACCTACGTGGCCATTGACGACAACGGCAAGCCGCGCCCGGTGTCCAAATCAGCACCCTGATTTGCTATTATTACAATAGCAAACTATGCTTGATTGATCCGGGCTAGCGGTCAATTTCATTCACAAACTCAGACAAACCCGAGCCGCTTTGCCGCCGACAGGACCATCACCACATCACTGGTGGCCTGGGTGAACGGGGTGTTGGGCGCCAGGGCATCCAGGGCCTGGTCATAACGGTGTTCATTGATGAGTTGCCCGACCTGGCCGGCTACCTGGTGAAAGTGGGCATGGTTGTTGACCAGTGCCGTGAAGCTGGCCCGCTCCCGCAGGCGCTGGCCGTCGGCGTAAATCCATTTGCCCAAGGCGCAACAATCATCCCGCGACAGGGTGGCCACATCGACTTTGTCACCCGCCTCGATGGCATCGCGCAGTTTGACTTTCCACTGACGGTGTCCGTCAATGATGGCATCCACATCAATGCCTTCCACCAACGCGGACGATTTGGCCCCCGGCAGCCGGAATTCATCCACCTGCGCGGCCATGCGCACGGCGGCGCCACTGAGGGCTTTGGATTGCGAGGCGGTCTCTTCCACCAGGGCCGCATTGGCCTGGGTGTTGTGATCCAGCTCGTGCACCGCCTGACCAATCTGGCCAATGCCCAGGCTTTGCTCACGCGCGCCGTTGGCCACTTCGTCGAGCAGGTCTTTCACCTGAGCGGCGTTTTCCACGATCTGGTGCATGTGTTCACCGGCCTGACGCACGATCTCGGCCCCCTTGGTGACCTCTTCGGTACTGGTGGTGATCAGGGTCTTGATTTCCTTGGCGGCGGCGGCGCTGCGCCCGGCCAGTGCCCTCACCTCGGTGGCTACCACGGCAAATCCCCGCCCCTGTTCGCCCGCACGTGCAGCTTCCACGGCGGCGTTGAGCGCCAGAATATTGGTTTGGAACGCAATACCGTCAATCACCCCGATGATGTCGCTGATTTTTTGCGACGACGTCTGGATCCGCGCCATGGTCTCGGCCACATCGCGCATCACCTGTCCACCCTGGCTGGCGGTACTCGCATTGCCGGTGGCGATCTCGGACGCTTTGCTGACCGACTCGGCCGTCATGGCCACGGTGGAGTTGGTTTGCTCCAGCGCGGCTGACGACTCCTCAAGCGCAGCGGCGGCCGATTCGGTGCGGGCAGACAGGTCCTGCATGCCATGTGCAATGTCAACACTGGAGCTCACCACCGAGTTGGAGGCCTCCTGCACCTGATGCACCGTGATGGCCAGCGCGGTCTGCATGTGGGAGAGTTCTTTGAGCAAACCAGCCACCTCGTCTTTGCCACTGAAACTGGCTGAAGCGCGCAAATCGCCCATGGAAATACTGATCAACTGACGCCGCAACAGCGCGAAACCACTGCTCATGGCGCGGGCAAATCCCATGAACAGGTAGATGGCGGCCAACACGCCCAACACCACCGCAGCCACCGTCAGCCACAAGCCACGCGCGAGTTGCCCTTGCCGGTCAGCCAGCATCAGGTCAAGCACGTCCAGGTTTTTATTAACCTGGACAAACTGCGTTTGCATCACCTGGTTGGCAGCGTTCAGATACGCTGCAACATCGCCTTTGACTTCGGTCACACCGGGTGGGAAGGTGGTGCGTACCAGCGCCTCGAAGCCTTCGGTCGCGGCTGAGGCATTGGCCTGCAGGAGGCTGGCACGTTCAGGCGCGGCCTTTTGCACCTTGCCCAGCGCGAGGATGCCCAATTGCCGCTCGTGGCCAATGATCGCCAGACGTTGCTGGATCCCGGCCTCGGCTTCAGGGGACAACTTGCCGGACTTGAGCGCGTCGCGCCCCATGCCGCGCAACTCCGAGGTGCTCTGGATCACGGAGGGGCAATGCATCAGCACCGAATTCATCAGGTAATAGGTGGGCAACTCGGGATCAAGCGCCAGGCCAGAGCCATCCGTCACCCCATCCAGCAAGGCCACCAGGGCGCGTGAAATCGCGTTCATGGACGAAAACAGCGCCTCCGGCTTGCCCTGGGCTTGCGTCGCGGCTTGCCAACTGGATCGGGCGCTGCTCATCAGTGCGCTGGTGCCCAAGGTTTTGCCGAGTTCTGCATCCAGGGCTTCCAGCTTTTTGAAAGCGTTCTCAAAATGGCGCCGCGCCTCTTCGACCTGGGCACCACTCTCCCCTGCGGCGGCATTGCGGGCCTGAAAACGCCAAGCCCCAGCGGCCTCGATGGCCGGGTAGATGGCCTGGGCATAATGCACCCCCTGGCGTTCCTGCTTGACAAAATCCAGCCCGTCCAGACTGCTGTTGACATACAGCGCCAACAACCAGGCCAGGGGCACCGAGAAGGCGATCCCGACGATGGTCATCTTGCCGGGGAACCGCAATTGCCGCATCAGCGCCACCGATGGGCGCCAAAAAGAAGAATTCATCAGCCCAACGACCAGCTTATTTATTGCCATGAAAAGACACCCAAGACCTGTTTTTGACCTGTTTCCGACCGAAGCTAGTATGCCAGCCTGACACAGCCTTGTCACCGAAGAGAAGACCGCAGACACCAAATACCTGTGGTATCCATGCAGAAATGCCGCTTTGAGCCAGTTCGGGACCAAAGTCCCAGGCGCCGAATCAGGCCCATGGGCACTTTTACCATCACCACCGGCCTTCTGGCACCTGCCCAAGAAAAAGAGACGGTCCATGTCTTGGCAACCGCTTCTGTCTGTTTTCCTGTCACCACACTCTATGAAAAAAACGGTGGAACCCATTCGGAGTCATCCGACCATGTGGCTCAAGCTGATGTTTGCCGTGTTTGCGCTGGTCTGCGCAGGCGATGTCTCGGCCACCCCGCTCGGTTTGGTGGAGGCCATTCGTCATACCCTCAGCCAAAACCCCGACATCCAGATTCAGCAACAGCAGCTGCAGGCCAGCCAAGGGGAGCTCCAGCAAACCACCGGTCAGTTTGATACCACGGTCAAGCTGGCCGGAACCCACGCCGTTGACCACAACCCGCTCAATCAGCAAAGCCGCGCCAGTTATGCCGACCAAGGCCAAAACCTCCAGGAGCTGGCATCTTCCAGCACCACCTACAGCCTGACCGTCAACCAGGCCTTGCGGAATGGCCTGGTGCTCAGTCCGAGTCTTTCCGCCACCCGCAGCGCGGGAACCACCCTTGACCTGGGCCAACAGGCCGCGCAAACCAGCGCCAAGGTCAGCTTCAACCTCCTGCTCCCGTTGAACAAGGGCCGCAGGGAATCGGCGGCTCTGAGCGAAGCCGCCGCCGTTCTGGCCCGGGATGCCAGCCAGCAGGACCTGCGTCTGTCCATTGCCCGAGCCGTGGTCAACACCGTGTCGGCGTATTGGAAATGGGTGGCAGCCAGGCACGCGCTCACCATCACCCGCGACGCTGAAACCAGCATGGCGCAACAGCTCAGGGAAACACAAAAGCTGATTGAGGCGCAGGAAATTCCGGCGGCCGATCTGCTCCTGGTACGCGCCAGCCTGATGGACAGAACCAGTGCCCGCCTGGGGGCGGAACAAGCCGTGCTGGAAGCGCGCCAAAAGCTCGGTCAGGCCATGGGCATGAATCCGGCCCAAATGAGCACGCTGGCCCCCCTGGACGACCTCCCTCCCTTGCAGCAGGGCTTGCTGGCAACTGACAACGTGCAACAACGCCTGCTGGCCCTGGCGCTGCAACAACGCGCCGATCTGGCCGCAGCCCGGCTACGCCAGGAAGCCGCCAAGGTGTCACAAACCGTGGCCCAGAGCGCACTGCAACCACAGCTTGATCTGAACCTGAATGTGGGTTATGCCACTTTGCTGGAAAGCAATGCCGCCAGCAGTCTGGTCAGCGTTCTGGGCCAGCAGCGCTCAAGTGCCAACATCGGCACCAGCATCAGTTTTCAGTGGCCGGTGGAAAACAATGTCGCCAAAGGCCGCTATGTGCAGCGGTCTGCCGCCTATGATCAGGCCACCATCCAACTCAACACGCTGGAGCAAACCATCAGTCTGGGGGTTGAGGCGGCATGGCAGGCGGTGATCCGAAGTGCTCGGCAAGCGCAGGAAGCCCAAGCCTCGGTGGCGCTGTACCAGATCACGGCAAAAAATGAAAAAACCAAGAGCCAGCTCGGCAGTGCAACCCTGATCGACGTGTTGTCCGTCAATGACCGCTTGCTCAGTGCGCGGCAAAACCAGATTTCCTACCACCTCAATTACCTCAACGCCCTGGTGCAACTGCGCTTTGAGACCGGTGCGCTGCTGACCGACGATGTTTCCGCCTCGTCGATACGGTTCGAGACCTTCGTCAGCCCCCCCACACTCGATTAACACGCCGCCATGTCAGAAAAAAGCCCACTGTTTCGCAAAGCCTCTTTGGATCGGCTGTCCTCACCCGAACAGCTTGACGCGCTGATGCAAGTGACGTCGCCAAAAGGCTGGGTCGCGCTGCTGGCCATTGGCGGCTTGCTGTTCATGGCCTTGCTCTGGGGCATTTGGGGCAGCATTCCTACCCGCATCACGGGCACCTGCATTTTGATCCGCCCCGGTGGTGTCAGCGAAGTCGTGACCAGCGGGGGTGGCCGTGTGGCTGACATTTCGGTCGATGTCGGTGACCTGGTGCGTGAAGGCCAGATGATCGCCCGCATCGAGCGGCTCGATACGCTGGAGCAAATTCGCAGCGTGGAGGCCAAGCTGCACGAACTCAAGCAACAGGAAGAGCGCTTGAAAACCGTCAACGCCATGAGTGCCAACCAGCAAGCCATTTATTTGCAGGATGCCGAGCGCAACCTGACCAAGCGCATCCACACCGCGCAGGAGCGCCTGGCCGCGCTGGAGGCCAAAATCCAAAGCCAGAGCAAGCTGCTCGATCAAGGCCTGATCACCCGGCAGACCCTGTTGTCAACCAAGCTGGAATACGCCGGTGTGCAGCAGGAGATTGACACCCATCACAACGACATCCGCCAGCTCGACGTACGCCGCCTGGACAGTAAAAAGCAGATTGACAACGAGCTCTCAGCCATCCGCATCCAGATCAACGAAACCACACGTAGCCTGGCCGGACAAATGCGCAGCTTTCAGGAAACCTCGCAGGTCTACAGCCCCTACACCGGGCGGGTACTGGAGGTTCGGCTATCGGAAAACACCATGGTCAGTACCGGGGCGCCCATCCTGAGCATTGAACGCACCGGTGACAACCTGTCTGACCTTGAAGCCCACATTTACGTTCAACCCACCGATGGCAAAAAGATCAAGCCCAACATGGATGTCCAGATTGCGCCGTCCATGGTCAAGGGCGAGGAATTTGGTTTCATGCTGGGCAAGGTCAAGACCGTGGCCAAGTTTCCGTCGACCGCGCCGGGCATGATGCGCATCTTCAACAACGACAAACTGGTGCAGCAACTCGCCGCCGGCGCGGCCCCGATTGCCGTGCTGGCTGATCTGACCCCCAGCGCCAGCACCCCCAGCGGCTACAAATGGTCGTCCCCGCGCGGGCCGGACACCGAGGTTGAGAGCGGCACACTGTGCTCGGCCACCATCACCGTGCGGCAGCAGCGCCCGATCACCCTGGTGGTCCCGATGCTGCGCACCACCCTGGGACTCTGAACATGCGCCGCAGCCTCCACCGGGACAGCCCTGATCAGCGCCGTGTGCGCACCCCCACCATTTTGCAAATGGAAGCGGTGGAATGTGGTGCGGCCGCGCTGGCCATCGTCATGGCTTACCACGGCAAACATGTGACGCTGGAGGAACTGCGCGAGAGCTGCGGTGTCTCGCGTGATGGCAGCAAAGCCAGCAACGTCGTCAAAGCCGCGCGCACCTACGGCTTTACCGCCAAGGGTTACCGCAAGGAGCCGGGCGACCTGAAAAGCATGACCCTGCCGGTCATCGTGTTCTGGAATTTCAACCACTTCCTGGTGGTCGAAGGGTTTAACAAGGGTCTGGTTTACCTCAATGACCCGGCCTGCGGTCCGCGCACCGTCACCGAAGCGGAGTTTGACCAGTCCTTCACCGGCGTGGTGCTGGTGATTGAACCCGGCCCCGACTTCCAGCCCAGCGGCCAGCCACGCAGCATGCTGAGCAGTCTGCGCGCGCGTCTGCCCCTGTCCGAGCCCGCTTTGGCCTACCTGATCCTGGCCGGGCTGGCACTGGTGATTCCGGGCCTGGTGTTGCCAGTGTTCACCAAAACCTTCATCGACGAGTACCTGATCGGGCGCATGGACGCGTGGGTCAAACCGGTGTTGCTCGGCATGTTGTTCACCGCCATCGTGCGCGGGGTACTGACCTGGCTGCAAAGCTACTACCTCACCCGGTTTCAGACCAAGCTGGCGCTGTCCACCTCCAGCAAATTCCTGTGGCATGTGTTGCGCCTGCCGGTGCTGTTTTACAGCCAGCGCTCACCGGGTGACATCAGCGCGCGTGTGGGCATCAACAACCGCGTGGCCGAGTTGCTAACGGGTGACCTCGCCACCACCGCGCTGAATGTCGTGATGGTGATTTTTTATGCCGCGCTGATGTTGTCTTACGACCCGGTGCTGACCCTGGTGGGCATCGCCATTGCCGCGCTCAACATCCTGTTCCTGCGCCTGATGACACGCAAGACGGTTGACATCACCCAAAAAATGGCCAATGACAACGGCCGGCTGCTGGGCACCTCCATGAATGGTCTGCAAATGATGGAGAGCATCAAGGCTTCGGGCATGGAGGCTGACTTCTTCACGAAATGGGCGGGTTACCAGACCAAGGTGATGAACGGCCAGCAGCGTGCCGGCTCCATCGGCGTGGCCATGATGACCGTGCCGCCGATGCTGACCGCGCTCAACACCACGCTGATTTTGGCCCTGGGTGGCCTGCGGGTGATGGACGGCGCCCTGACCATGGGCATGTTGGTGGCATTCCAGAGCCTGATGGCCAGCTTCATCGACCCGATCAACCAGCTGGTGGCCATGGGCAAGAAAATCCAGGAAGTCCAGGGCGACATGAACCGCCTGGACGACGTGTTGCAATACCGCAGTGAGCCGCGGCTTGACAGCGCCGCCCAGCCTCAAACCCCGGCTCAGACACCCGCCCCCCAACTGGAGGGGCATGTGGAACTGCGCAACGTCACCTTTGGCTACAGCAAGCTCGAAGCCCCGCTGATCGAGAACTTCAACCTGGTGCTCAAGCCCGGTGAGCGTGTTGCCCTGGTGGGCTCTTCGGGTTGTGGCAAATCCACCATCTCGAAACTCGTGGCGGGTTTGCATGAACCCTGGGCCGGAGAAATTTTATTTGACGGAAAACCCCGCAGCGCGGTGGATCGCCAGGTGTTGCTGCAGTCCCTGGCCATGGTGAGCCAGGAGATCACCCTGTTCGAGGGCAGCCTGCGCGACAACCTGAGCATGTGGGACACCACCCTGCCTGAAGCCCAGGTGGTGCAAGCCGCCAAAGATGCCTGCATCCACGAGGCCATTGCCTCGCGCGCCGGGGGGTATGACAGCACGGTGCAGGAGGGCGGTGGCAATTTCAGCGGCGGCCAAAAGCAGCGCGTCGAGATCGCCCGCGCCCTGGCCCAGAACCCGCGCATCCTGGTGCTGGATGAGGCCACCAGCGCGCTCGACCCGATCACCGAAATGCAGGTCGACGACCACCTGCGCCGCCGTGGCTGCACCTGCCTGATCGTGGCGCACCGCCTGAGCACGATCCGCGACTGCGACGAAATCATCGTGCTCGACAAAGGCAAAGTGGTGCAACGTGGCCGTCACGAACAAATGCGCGACACCGATGGCCTGTATGCCACCCTGATGAAAGCGGCGTGATCATGCATCCATTGCCCACAACTTTGCTCACCCTTTTTGAGGCCGAGGGACAAGCCTGCCAGGCACGCACCGGGCACCCCCTGTGGTTAAGCCCGCCAGAGCGTTTGTGGCTGGTGTCCCGCGGCCAGGTAGACCTGTTCTTGACCCGCATCGAAGACGGGCAAGCCTGCGGTGCGCTGCACCCCCTGTTTCGCATGTCGGCAGGGGCCGTGCTGTGTGGCCTGCCCTGCGCCGATGGCTGGGGCATGGTGGCCGTGGGTCTGGCAGACACCTGCCTGTTGGCGTTGCCGCGCACCCGGCTGATGCCCCAACCACACCAGCAAGCCACTCAAACCGAGACGACCTGGCTGACCCACTGGCTGGTGCAACTGAGCATCTGTGCCTACGGCCCCTTGCATGCCAAAGCCAGCCAGGAGCCCGCGCATGCCGCCACCAGTTGGCAAGACGTTGACGCGTTGCAGGCAACCCTGCTGTCCAAGCTGGTTGAGCAGCGCCATGCCAGCGAGGCTTTGGAGCAGCAGCGCATGCTCGTGAGGACGTCCCGTGAGCAGCAAAACATCCAGGCCGCCATGCAGCGCCTCTCAGGCATTCTTGACCCTCACCAAAAATCCAGCATGACCGTGGCCCAACACCGCTCAGCCTTGTTGAGCGCTTGCCAGGTGGTTGGCCAAGCCAGTGCCATTGAATTCATTCAGCCCCAGAGTGCCGACACGCCCTCAACCAGCAAACGGGACATGCTGGCCGAGATGGTTGAAGCATCGCGGGTGCGCAAACGCCAGGTCGCCCTGAAAGGGAACTGGTGGCAACAAGACCAGGGCCACCTGCTGGCCACGCTGGAAGACGGGCAGCGCCCGGTGGCGCTGATCCAGGTGGGCCAAGGTTATGAGCTGCATGATCCCGAGCGCGGCACGGTGAGCGCCGTCACAGCCAGCCTAGCCGCCAGCTTGAGCCCCTTTGCGTTCACGTTTTACCGCTCGTTCCCCGGCACGGCCATCACCCTGTGGGAGATGATCCGCTTTGGCAGCCAGGGCTGTCTGCGCGACTATGGCACCGCGATGGCCATGGGGGCTGCCATCGGGCTGCTCGGCATGGTGACCCCGATGGCCACGGGGATGCTGTTTGATGTGGTGATTCCCGCCTCTGAGCGGACCCAGCTGCTGCAACTCACCTTGGCCCTGGTGGCGGGTTTACTCGCCACGGCCATGTTTGAGGTCACCCGCGGTGTGGCCATGCTGCGGGCCGAGGGCAAGATGGACTACACCATCCAGGCCGCCGTGTGGGATCGCCTGCTGAGCCTGCCGACCTCCTTCTTTCGCCGCTACTCTGCCGGCGACCTGGCGGTGCGGGCCAACGGCATCAACGCCATCCGCCAAATGCTGTCAGGCAACGTGATGCACACCTTGATGGCGGCGGTGTTTTCCATCTTCAACCTGGGGCTGCTGTTCTACTACAACCTGACCCTGGCGCTGCTGGCCCTGGCCCTGGTGGCGGTCGCCATTGTGTTCACCACCAGCACCAGCCTGATCCGCCTGCGCCACGAACGCAAACTGGCCGACATCGAAGGGCGCATTTCCGGCCTGCTGTTCCAGCTGCTGGGCGGCATTGCCAAGCTGCGCACCACCGGGGCCGAGGGGCGCGCCTTCTTCAACTGGGCCATGCTGTTTGCCAGCCAGCAGGAGCACCAGTTCAAGGCCACCATGGTGCGCAACGCACTGGACGTGTTCAACGCGGTGTTTCCGGTGGCCGCCAACCTCTGCATCTTTGGCGTGGTGGCGTTTTACCTGGGCGACAAGACCAACTTTTCCACTGGCTCGTTCCTGGCCTTCAATGCCGCGTTTGGCGGTTTTTTGGCGGCCATGCTGGGCACCACCTCAGCCATCACGGCGGTGCTGGACATCATCCCGATGTACGAGCGCTCCAAGCCCATTTTGCAGGCTTTGCCAGAAGTGACCGGCGACAAGGCCCATCCCGGCCAATTGGCGGGTGACATCGAAATCGCCCACCTGTCCTTCAGCTACAGTGCCGACGGCCCAACCATTCTCAAAGACCTGTCGATGCACATCAAGGCGGGGGAATTTGTGGCCATCGTGGGTGCGTCGGGCTCGGGCAAATCCACCCTGCTGCGCTTGCTGCTGGGGTTTGAACAGGCCAGCTCGGGCGCCATCTACTACGACCAGCAAGACCTGGCCGGACTGGACATTGGCGCACTGCGCCGCCAATTGGGCGTGGTGCTGCAAAACGGGCAATTGATGGCGGGTGACATCTTCAGCAACATCCTGGGATCAGCCGCTACGCTGACACTGGACGACGCCTGGCAGGCCGCCACCCAGGCCGGCGTGGCCGACGATATTCGCGCCATGCCCATGGGCATGCACACCGTGGTCAGTGATGGCGGCGGCACACTCTCAGGCGGCCAGCGCCAGCGGCTGCTGATCGCCCGCGCCATCGTCAACCGGCCCCGCATCCTGTTTTTCGACGAGGCCACCAGCGCCCTGGACAACCGCGCACAGGAAATGGTCAGCACCAGCCTGGAACAGTTGCAGGCCACCCGCGTCGTGATTGCCCACCGCTTGAGCACCATCATCAACGCTGACCGTATTTTTGTGCTCGACCAGGGGCAACTGGTTCAAACCGGCAGCTATGACGAGTTGATGAGCTGTCACGGCCTCTTCGCCGACCTGGTGCGTCGGCAAATTGTTTAGTCATTGGAGAATGCCGTGAATTTTTGGCGACTGTTTTTTCTCTGCGCATGGGCGCTGTCACTGGCCGCCTGCGCCCCGGCAGACGACCCCAGGCAAGCCCGCGCCCTGCATGCCCAGAGCGCCACGGGTGACATCGTGATGGGTGCCGCCTGGGCCTGGGACGGGGCCAAGGGCCAGTTATGGCATGGCATTGAGCTGGCGGTGGATGAAATCAATGCCAGTGGCGGCGTGCTCAACCGCAAGATCAGGATCATCAAGGAAGACGATGAATCGTCCCTGGCCAAAGGACGAAAAATTGCCCAGCAGTTTGCCGAAAATCCCGACATGGTGGCGGTGATCGGCCATCAGAACTCTTATGTGGCCTTGCCTGCGGCGGCCACCTATCAGGCCGCTGGCCTGGTCTACCTGACACCCGGCGCCTCAAGCTACCAGCTCAACGACCAGGGCTACGACCTGGTGTTTCGTACCGCGCCCAGCAACCGCAGCATTGGCATCCAGATGGCCAGCTACATGGCGCAAAAAGGTTACCGGCGCCTGGCCATCTTGTATGTGAAGGCCAAAGCCAGCCAGGACATGGCCAATTATTTTGAACAACACGCCAAAGACCTGGGACTGACAGTGGTGGATCGCCGCTCTTTCCCCAAAGGAGCGCAGGACTTCAGCAGCACCATCCAGAACTGGAACGACCTCTACCACTTTGACGCGTTGTTCCTAGCTGGCAGCATGCCCGAGGGTGCGGCCTTTGTGGCCCAGGCACGCAAAATGGGTTTCACCGTCCCCATCGTCAGCGGCGATGGACTCGACACCGCCCAATTCATCAGCTCCGCAGGAACGGCTGCCGAAGGTGTGGTGTTGCCCGAGACCTTTGTGCACGACCCCAGCCGACCCGCTTACAGCCGCTTCCACGCCTTGTTCACCCAAAAATACAACATGCCGCCGCGCACCAACCACGCCCGCGGCTATGACGCGGTCCACCTGATCGCCCAGGCCATCCGGCAAGCCAACAGCACGCAACCCGAGCAGATTGCCAAAGCCTTGCACGCCACGCGCGGCTGGCAGGGAGCCACCGGGGAATTCACTTTTGATGACAAGGGCGACATTCCCGACAAACCGATTGGCCTGAAGGTGGTGCGCAATGGCCAGTTTGAAACCCTGAAATAAATCCGCACCATGCTGCAACCTTTTTGCCGCCTCGGTGACTCATGCCATGCGGACATCCCCCATCACCCCAGGAGAAACCCATGAAGACTTCAGACCCCAAACTCAAAACCCAGCCCATACCTGATGCGGCGCTGACCGAAGCCCAATTGGCTGATGTCGTTGGCGGGGCCACCTACACCATCAACCTGATCAACCGGACGCCTGCCAATGGTGGCTTCACGCTCTTTCAGAGGCCATCCACTGGACAAGATCAACAGACAGGTGATTGGTTGCGTCAGTATTGGTTCAACCGGCCCTGAAGTTCACCGCTTGCCCCCCGCCACGCCCATGCCCACCGATTCCTCTATCACGGCAATCGCCCAGCGCTTGCTGCAAGACCCCCTGTTTGCCGGCCTCACAGGGCGCGCGCACGCCCGCTTGCTGGGCGCGGCCCGGCTGGTGCAGGTGCCAGCCGGACAAACCGTGGTCAACTCGGGCGCACCGGCGACCGAGCTGTGGCTGGTGCTCAGCGGCGCTTTGTCGGTGCGGTCTTTCGCCGGGGAAGAACGTGGCCCGGCCCAGCGCGTGGGTGAAGAAACCCTGGCCGGGCAAGCCCTGTATTGCCGCAGCGCGCTGGCGTTGACCGACTGCAGCCTGGTTGCCCTGCCTCGGCGGGTTTTGCAAGAAGTCCTCGGCGACGCGCCAGCCCTGGCCTCAAAAGCCCAGGATGCACTGCTTGGCAGCATCGGCGGCGCAGCCCTCCCCACCGCACCGATCAAACGCAGCAGTGCAGCAGCGCCCACGCCTTCGCGCGAACTGTGGGGCTGGGCTTGCACCCTGCTGTCGCCGGCGCTGCTGTTGGCGGCCGGCCTGTGGCAGGGCTGGGCCATTCACAACACGCTGTTCGCCGCCATCCTGGCGGCCACGGTGTCGATGTGGATGTTTTCCATCGTTGACGAATTTGTGCCTCCGCTGTTTGCCATGACGGCGATGCTGCTGGTGGACCTGGCCCCGGCCAAGGTGGTGCTGTCTGGCTTTGCCTCCAGCGGGCTGATCCTGTTCGTCGGGGTTTACGTGCTGGGCGGGGTGCTGGTGGCCTCGGGCCTGTCTTACCGCTTCATCCTGTGGATGCGGCTGCACCTGCCTGACACCCCGTTCTGGCACGGTTTTGCGCTGCTGGCCTCGGGTTATATGCTGTCGCCCATCATGCCTTCGGGCAATGCGCGCCTGAGCCTGCTGGCTCCGCTGTACCGTGATTTCTGCAGCGCTGACGGGGTCAAACCCGGTAGTCTGGATCACACCCGGCTGGCCGCCGCCACGCTGGCGGGATCGATGAACATGTCGCCCATGTTCCTCACCAGCAAAAGTGCCAACCTGATTGTGTTTGCCATGCTGCCGGCGCAGTTGCAAGAAGAATTTCAGGGCTTCTTCTGGTTCCTGGCCGCCATCGTTTGTGCGCTGGTGGTCACGGTCGGACACTTTGTGCTGGAACGGGTGTTTTTTGGCCCCGGCCACGCGCTACCCGCGTCCAAGGCCCAGGTGCGCCAGCAGCTTCAACTGTTGGGCACCCTGGGCCGGGACGAGCTGTTTGTGCTGGGTGCCTTGGGCGTTTTCCTGCTCGGGGCCACCGGGGTCAGCTGGCACCACATTTCGCTGCCCTGGGTGGCCGGCTTTGTGTTGGTGGCCCTGTTATTCCACGGCCTGGTCAGCAAAAAGAATTTCCAACACTATGTGGACTGGCCGATGGTGTTTTTCCTGCTCTCACTGCAGGGCCTCACCGGCACCATGGAACACCTGCACCTGGTGGAGCAACTCACACCCTGGGTCGACAGCCTGGCCGCGTTGTTGCAGCAGGACGTGACACGCCTGGTGCTGCTGGAGCTGGTGGTGGTGCTGGTCATTCGCCTGGCGCTGCCGATCACCGCTGGCATGGTGGTGTCGGCCATTTTGTTCATGCCGATTGCCGAGGCCACCGGCATCAACCCCTGGCTGATCGGCTTTCTGGCCGCCATGTTCTCCGACCTCTGGTTCCTGCCCTACCAAAGCAGCGCCTACAGCCAGCTGCGCTCGGTCAGCGGGGCCTCCACCCTGTTCAATGAACCACTGTTTCTGAAGTTCAACCTGGCCTCCTGTGCCTTGCGCGTGGTCGCGGTGTTCGTCTCGATTCCCTACTGGGACGCACTGGATCTGATATGAAAAAGGCCTCCAAAGCGGTGCTGATCAGCACCTTCCTGCTGCTGTCACTGGTGCTGTCGGTCTACTACAACCTGACCAACCCGCGGGTGCTGGTGGTGCACAGTTATGACGAAAACTACAACTGGGTCAAGGGCCTCAACGCCAGTTACCTGAGCGTGCTCAAAGCCTACCCGCGTTCGGTGCAACTGCGCATGCACTACCTGGGTCTGCTGGGCGCACCCAACGCCCAGCACAAGGCCACCGCAGCGGCGTCGGCGCTGCGTGCAGTCGAGGCGTTCGAGCCCGATGTGCTGGTGGTGTTTGACGACTTGGCGGTCGAGCTGGTCACGCCTGCACTTTTGAACCGGCCGGATCTGAAGATCGTGTTTGCCGGCATTGACGGCCAGCGCTCCGAACATGGTTTTGACACCGCCAGCAACACCACCGGCATCTTGGAGCGTGTGCCACTGGTGGCGCTGCACGAGGCCATGAACGACCTGGGGCGCGGCAAGGCGCTGACCATCGCCTGCCTGGGGGATGCGGGCGGCGTGTCCGTCGCCGAAGCCCGCCAGGTGAGCCAACATGACTGGTCCCCCCACACCCTGTTGCCATGCCAGCAGGCGGCCAGTTATGCCGAATGGCAAGCCCAGGTCAAGCGCCTGACGACCCAGGCCGACGTGCTGTTCATTTCCGGCTACCGTGGTGTGGTTCGTGTGCCGGGTGAGACCAAGGTGGTGCCCCCGGCGGAACTGATGACCTGGACCGAAGCCCACAGTCAGGCCTTGCCGGTGGCGGCCAAGAACGGTTTTGTGGCCGATGGCGGCGCACTGGCGATTTCATCCTCGCCACAGGAACAGGGGCAATCGGCCGCACGCCTGACGGTAGCGCTGCTGCAAGGCAAAGCAAGCAAGGACTTGCCGGTCAAAGAGGGCCAGGCCTTTGTGGTGGCCATGCACGCCGACAAACTGGACAAACGCGGCTACCGCCTGCCCAAGGTCTACGAGGCCGCAGCCCGGGCCGCCGGGGCGTATTACTGAACGCTGTTTTGATGGCGCCCCCACCTGACTGGAACCTTTTTGACGGCCCCGTTACTCACCCAATGCATCCGGTCAAATCCCTGACCGGGTATTTCAAGGACATGCCCATGAACACCAATGACCGCAGCACCAAAATGAACCAGCTCATCGCCAAGGCCTGGGCTGACGAGGCTTTCAAACAACGCCTGATGGCCGACCCGGTGGCGGTGCTCAGAGCCGAGGGGCTGGAGCTGCCCGACGGGCTGAGCGTCAAGGTGCTGGAAAACACCGAGCAGCTCTACCACCTGGTGCTGCCCCCCAAACCGACTGAACTCAGCGACGACAACCTGGATCGCGTCAGCGGCGGCATCTGCCTGTGCACAACGAATGATCCCGACAATGACCCCTACCACGTGCGCTGGGCCGACCCGAAACGCCATTGAGCCGCGCCGTCTGGGCACAGAGGCGCCTCAAATTCACTACTTTTTTTATAGCTACATCCGCATTGTTTATCCGGGCTAAGGCCGATTTAGACACTCACCCACCGACCAAGGAGACGCCACGTGAACCAGGACGAACAAGCCAAAGCCCTCAGCCAGCTGATCGCCAAATGCTGGGCCGATGAGGGGTTCAAACAGCAGCTTTTGGCCGACCCCGTGGCCACACTGAAGGCGCAAGGGCTGGCGCTGCCTGCGGGGCAGCAGGTGAAGGTGCTCGAAAACACCGACCAGGTGGTTCATCTGGTGATTCCGGCCAAACCCAATGATTTGTCCGACGAGGACCTGGACCAGGTCAGTGGCGGCCATTTCTGTTTCAGCCTCCTTCCCCCGCCGCCCTGGATGCCCCGCCCTGACCCGATTCCGCCCTATGTCACCGCGCCCGCACCATGGAAGCGTTAACCGCCTGAGCCCCGCCCCATGCTCAACACCCCGATTTTCAAGGCCCACCTCTGCGTCGAAGTCATTCCCGGCGAAGGCGTGCTGCTGCTCACCGAGGATGGTGCCAAGGCCCTGCACGGCGCGCTCTTTGAGGCGCTGGTGCCCCTGCTGGACGGGCAGCGCAGCAGCGACCAGATCGTCGCCGCCCTGGCGGCGCAGGCCGATGCCGCCCGGGTCTATTACGCGCTGCTGCGGCTGGAACAACTAGGCTATCTCTGCGAGGCCGCGCCCGGCATCGCTGCCGAGACCGCCGCGTTCTGGCATGGCCTGGGCATGGCACCCAGCACAGCGCTGCAGGCGTTGCGCCGCCAGCGGGTGCAGCTGTTGACGCTGGGTGGGCTGGACGATGCACCGATGCGCCGGGCCTTGGCCGACCAGGGCATCCACCTCCGCACTGACGCGCCAGCCGACTTCACCCTGGTGCTGACCGACGATTACCTGCACCCCGGCATCGCGCCCATCCACCGCGCCGCGCTGCACAACGGCCAGCCCTGGATGCTGGTCAAGCCGGTGGGCCTGGAAACCTGGATGGGCCCGGTGTTCAGGCCCGGACACAGCGCCTGCTACAGCTGCCTGCACCAGCGCCTGTCACGCAACCAGCCGGTGAGCCAGTTTGTGAGCCGACGGCTCGATCGCCCCGATCGGCCCAAGGTGTCACGTGCCGCCACCCCGGCCACGGTGGAGGCAGCCTGCCGCCTGGCGGCGCTGGAGGTGGCCAAACAACTCGCCGGGGTGCCCGGTGGCCTGCTCGGTCAGGTCTGGAGCCAGGACAGCCGCAGCTGGGCCACCCACACCCACCCGGTGCTGCCCGACCCGTGTTGCCCGGATTGCGGCACACCCCAGCCACGCCCGCCGCAAGCCCTGACGCTGCAAAGCCGCCGGGCAAGCTTCACCCAGGACAGCGGCCACCGCACCGCCACGCCGCACGACACGCTACAGAAATACCAGCACCTGGTCAGCCCCATCACCGGCGTGGTGACGCTGCTGGAACCCGTGCAGCGCAGCCATGAGCTCACCCACGTCTATGTTGCCGGGCACAACTATGCCATGCGCATGGACCGGCTCGATGTTCTCAAACACAGCCTGCGCAATGCCAGCAGCGGCAAAGGCCTGTCGGCGGCCCAGGCCAAGGCCAGCGCCCTGTGTGAAGCCATTGAGCGCTACAGCGGCGAAGACAGCGCAGCCGTCCACCGGGTGTGCGCCAGCCGCCAGGAACTGGGCGCGGATGCGATTGCCCCCAACACCGTGATGCTCTACAGCCCGCAGCAACTGGCCCAGCGCGAGGCCTGGAACGCCAGAAGATCCAAGTTCAACCGCGTGCCCGAGCCGCTGGATGACGACACCCGCATCGACTGGTCGCCGGTCTGGTCACTGACCGAGCAGCGCCACAAATACCTGCCCACCCAGTTGCTGTACTACGGCGCCCCGGCCAGCGCCGGCAGCCGCCAGGTGTTTGCCTACAGCTGCTCCAACGGCAACGCCTCGGGCAACCAGCTTGAAGAGGCGGTGTTGCAAGGCTTTTTTGAGCTGGTGGAGCGCGACGCGGTGGCGCTGTGGTGGTACAACCGTCTGAAAAAACCCGGCGTGGACGTGGCCAGTTTTGACGAGCCCGGCTTGCTGGCGCTGATGGCCCACTACCAAACCCTGGGCCGTGAGACGTGGGCACTGGACCTCACCAGCGACTTGGGCATTCCCGTCTTTGTGGCGCTGTCGCGCCTGAGCGACGGCCCGCAGGAGCGCATCCTGTTTGGCCTGGGCTGCCACCTCGATGCCCGCACCGCCTTGCAGCGGGCCTTTGCCGAGATGAACCAGATGCTGGCGCTGGCCGAGCGCACCGAAGACGGCCAGTTGCGCATGGAAGACGAAGAGACCCTGTCCTGGCTGAGCACCGCCACCCTGGCCAACCAGCCCTACCTGGCCGCCGACAACCGGGTGCCGCCCAAGCAGCACCGCGACCACGCCCAGCGCCACAGCGGCGACCTGCTCGAAGACATTGCGCTGTGCCAGCGCATCGTGGAGCACAAAGGCCTGGAGCTGCTGGTGCTCGACCAGACCCGTGCCGATGTCGGCATGCCGGTGGTCAAGGTCATCGTGCCGGGCCTGCGCCACTTCTGGGCGCGTTTTGCACCAGGACGTTTGTACGACGTGCCGGTCAAGATGGGCTGGCTGCAGCGCCCCTTGCGCGAAGAAGACCTCAACCCGATCGCCATCTTTTTCTGACGATTCAATTGCTACTATTAATATAGCTTAATACGATTGTTTTATGCGGGCTAGAGGCCAATTTTTCATCTAAACCATGCTCCCCCCTGCACCTTACCACCTGTCCTGGGCAAGTTCAGTCCGTCTTGATGCCGATGGGGGCGACCTGCTGCTGCGCAGCCCCAACCGGGGCACGCTGCGCTTGCGCCAGCCCGATGCGGCCCAACGCCAGCTGCTGGCGCTGGTGGGCAGCGGCGGGCACACGGCCGACGCGCTGTGCCAGGCGGTGCTGCGCCAGACACCCGGTGCGGATCTGGCCCGGCTCTACCACCTGCTGATGCAAACCGCCGACAGGGCCCTGCTGCGCTACACCGTCTGCCAGCAGGGGCAGCCTTGGCTGACACTGGAGCCGCTGGCCTCAGCCTTTCGCCTGGAGCCCAGTGCGGCCACGCCGCGCTACCAGCTCTCGCGCTTTGCCTGCCTGCGCCGCCTGGGGGCACAGATGGTGCTGGAATGCCCGCTGGGTCATGCCCAGCTGTTGCTGCACGATGCCCGCGCCGTCCACCTGGTGGCACTGCTGAGCCAGGCCCACAGCATCGCCGAGCTGGCGACCCAGCTGCCAGAGCTGAGCGAGTCCACGCTGGCGGCCGTCATCACCCTGCTGCACAGTGCCCGCGTCGTCCAGGCCGTGGATGCCGATGGCCTGCTGCCTGAAGACCGCGACGAGCCCTTGCAACAGTGGGAGTTTCACGACCTGCTGTTCCACAGCCGCAGCCGCGCGGGCCGCCATGACGCGCCCATGGGGGCCACCACCCGGTTCGCCACACGCCTGCGCCCGCTGCCTGCCGTGAAGCCCCCCATGTCAACCCGGCGCATCATGCTGGAGCCGCCCCAGGAAACGCTGAACAAACCGTTTGGGGAAGTCATCGAGGCCCGTCGCTCACAGCCCCAGCCGGGCACCACGCCCCTGCATGTGGCGCGCTTGAGTGCGCTGCTGTACCACGCAGCGCGCGTCAAAGCCCGCCATGAGCCATACCCGGCGCAGCCCCAGGCCTATGCCGCCACCCAGCGCCCCAGCGCCAGCGGCGGCGCCATACACGCGCTGGAGCTGTACCTCACGGTGTCGCGCTGCGACGGGCTGCCCAGCGGCTTTTACCACTACGACCCGCTGGCCCACGCGCTGGAGCACCTGGCCGATCTGGGCGCCGACCACCAGCGCCTGCTGCAATCTGCCTGTCAGGCCTCAGGCACAACGCAGCCACCCGATGTGCTGATCTCCATGGCGGCCAGGTTCCAGCGCAACAGCTGGAAATACCAATCCATCGCCTACGCGCTGATCCTCAAGGACGTGGGTGCGCTGTGCCAGCAGCTGTACCTGGTGGCCACCGCCTTGCAACTGGCCCCCTGTGCCCTCGGTGGCGGTGACTCGGATCTGTTTGCCCAGTTGACCGGGACCGATTACTACGCCGAAACCACGGTGGGCGAGTTCACCGTGTCAGGTGCCTGAGGCCAATAAAAAAAACATGCGATGAACAAACCTTTGCCGCGGGAGACCCGGTTGGAAGCCGCGTCAGCAGACGACGCGCCCTGGGTCATTTCGCCACCAAGACCCGCGGACATGGCAGCCCTGGCGGCCCTGACCTTTCCGTCGTACCGGCCGCTCCTGCCTTGCTGCCTCACTGGCGAGGTCCCAAACGGCTTGATGGTGCTCGCCCTGGTTGCCCGCGCTGGCGACACGCCGGTGGGGCTGGTGATGGCGCAATGGCAGCAGCATATCGACGTGGCCGGGGACGGCTCACCAAGTCACATCGCGGCCCAATTGATCTCGGTTTGCGTCGCTCCGGCCTGGCGGCGCAGTGGCATCGCTGTGCGCCTGATGCGCGCCATGGAAGACGAGGTGTGCAAGCGCGGCGGCATGTACCTGACCACCAGCTACACGACACGGATGCCGGCATGGCGGGCGTTTGAGCAGCTGCTCGCCACCTGTCATTGGGCCACACCAACACCCAGCCTGCTGATGTCGCAGGGGCGCGTGGCCGACGTCCTGGCATCACCCACGCTTGCCCAGGCTCATGAAGCGCCGCCGGGTTTTGAGTTGTTCGATTGGTCGCAACGCCGCGCTGACGAGGTCGCCAGGCTGCAACTCGATGTGGAAAACGGGGCAATACCCGGCACTCTCTCGCCTTTTGCCGATGTCGAGGAGATTGAGCCCAACATCAGTGTCGGGCTGCGCCACCAGGGCGAAGTGGTCGCCTGGATGATCGTGACCCGCTCCCCACTGATGCAGAACGCGCTGTGTTACCGGTCTTTGTACGTTCGCCCGCAGCTGCGGGCCGCCTACGCCCTGGGACCGCTGGTGTTGGCGCATGCCCTGCATCGTCACAACGCCAGCCCGGTGAAAGCAGAACGCCCGGTGGGGGTGTTTGGCATGTCGGTGGAGATGTCTACCAAAATGATCAATTTCTTTCGCAAACGCCTGAGCCCCTATTGCTTTAGCACCTATGAGAGCCGCACGTCAGTGAAAAGGCTGAACAACTGAGGCCAGCCCAGGCCACGGTGAAACCAGTTCACTGCGGCAGTTACTCCTGTACGGAAAACGCTTTTTACCTCCCTGCGGCTCGGGTGAAAAATGGGCGTCACACAGAGCCGCTTTCACGCAACGATAGGAATCACCATGAACCAAGACAAGACCATCCGCGAGATCATGGACAAGTGCCAGACTGACGAGGGCTTCAGGCAGCGGCTGCTGAGCGATACCAACGCCACGCTGGCAGCCGAAGGCATTGCCATCCCCGCAGGCATCAAGGTGAATGTGCTGGAAAACACCAGCACCGTCACCCACTACATCCTGCCCCCAGCCCCCCAGGCGGAATTGTCCGACACGGATCTGGCGCAGGTGGCGGGCGGCCGCAAGAACTACATGGATGCGGATGGGCATTGGCATGGCATTTTCGGTTGACTGAGGTCATGGCCATGGCCAAAAAAACAAAGCGCAGCGTCGCCACTCGTACCCTGGAGCCTGGAACAAATCCGTGATGCCTGTTACTCATGCCCTGAGAGCGTTTTTCACCTCCCGGCGGCTCGGGTGAAAGATGGGAGTCACACAGAGCCGCTTTCACGCAACGATAGGAATCACGATGAACCAAGACAAGACCATCAGCGAGATCATGGACAAATGCCAGACTGACGAGGGCTTCAAGCGGCGGCTGCTGAGCGATGCCAACGCCACCCTGGCAGCCGAAGGCATTGCCATCCCTGCAGGCATCAAGGTGAACGTGCTGGAAAACACCAGCACCGTCATCCACTACATCCTGCCGCCAGCACCCCAGGCGGAATTGTCCGACGCGGATCTGGACATGGTCGCTGGTGGCGGCAAGGTCGTCGTGATGCCTGATGGCAGACGGATGCCTTACGGAGACTGGATCAATCTCAATTGGCGAGACCGCCAGCAGAATCGCGGAACCATTGTGATGGAGTAAAGCCGCCTTACCGCAAGGGACGGGAAACAGCGGTACTTGGCAAGCGGACGAGCACACCTGTCCGCTGCCGGTGAATACAGATTTGTGGTTCACGCCCCCAACCCCAATCTGAAAGCAGCTTACGGCACGGGGGCGGTACACACCAGGCGCCAGTGCGGCCACCCCCGCCACCGGCGGAGCTGGCGTTTCGGGGATTTTTGCAGTCCGAGCTGCACCTGCGCCTGCCGTGGTCGCTGGGGCGCATCAGCCTGGCCAATGGGCTCACCAGCGCCGTGTTTGTGCTGGCGCACCGGGTGCAAAACCCGAGCCTGCTGGCGCTGGCGGTTTGGGTACCGTCTTGGGTGTTTGGCTACTTCAGGGATCGCTTCAACACGGTCAAGCCGGCGATCTTCCTGCACGTGGTCTACAACGCAGCCTACTTTGCCGTGTTTGGGGTGTCTGGCCAGGTGCTCAGCCAGTCCAGCATTTTCTGACTGTTAAAGGGGGTTCCGGCCGCAGCCACCTGATCAAGCTGGGCGTCGCTGAGCTCATCATTGGCGGCAGCGGCATGCAGCAGGCGGGTGACCTCCGTGGCCTGGAATTGGTAGCCGCTGGCCTGGCCGAGCTCAACATACAGCGCGACAAACGCGGCTTCATTGGCCGCTTCGGCCAGCTTGCGGCGCAGCCGGGCATCCTGCGCCACCTGGCGCCCGAAGCGCTGGAGAGGTGTGGCGCCCGGTTGCGACTGGGCCGGCTGCCAGTCCAACCGGTGCATCAGGTGGGCGTGGAAGTCAGCGCCCAGTTCAGCATCCTCATAGGGCCGACTCAGCGCTTTCAAGGCACAGTCAACGCCGGCCAATTCACCCATGGCCCGCCGGCAGTCGTCGCAACCTGCCAGGTGCGCATACATCACACGGGTTTCAGCATTGGACAGGTCACCGTCCAAGCCGCGGCTGAGCAGGAGCAGTGCGTGGTCACAAGTGACAGGTTCAATGGTCATGTGGATTGCCGTGGTGTTGATCGCCATGAAACCATGAGTAACCGCACTGCGCAAAAGGTTGCACGACATCGAAGAATTATCGAACAGCGCTCAAATCACCGGCTCGGCAACCGACATGAACTCACGCAGTCGCTGCCTGGCCCGACTCACCTTGCTTTTGACAGAGCCGACCGGCATGGCCAGGGCCTGGGCCGCCTCTTCGTAAGACAGCCCTTCCATGCCGACCAGCACGATGCAGTCCCGCATATCACCCGGCAAAGTGGCCAAGGCGGCGGACATGGCCTGCAAGGCCTGGCGGTCTTCCAGTGCGCGAACCGGGTCGCCCTGTGAATGCAAGCCTGCGGCCAGGCCGTCATCGGCGTATTCCTCAAACTGGGCGGCAGGTGCGCGATTGACATGGTTACGCGCCAGATTGAGGGCAATGCCGGTCAACCAGGTGGAAAACCGGGAGTGCCCGTTGAAAGAGCCAATGCAGCGGTAACCCTGCAACAAAGCCTCCTGGGTGATGTCGCGTGCGTCGGCCACCGACTTCACGTATTTCAGGACAAAACGGTAAAGCTTGGTCTGATGTGCCAGCGCCAGTTGGCCGTAGGCTTGTATGTCGCCGGCTTGCGCCAACGCGACCCAGCGTTCATCATCGCTGGCCAGTTCTGAGGGGGCATCTCTGTTCACGGTAGGGCTCGACTGAAGCTGACCCGCAAGCGGGCTTGGCGAATGCTCTGCACCAAGGTCAGCGCATCCGCGGTGAGGGTTGAGTTGGGCACAGTGTTTCCCGGTTGGATGAATCAATGGCAATGCCTGCAAGCATAGGTCGCAGGCGGCCCGGCGCAGGCCATTTGGGACCTTTGTCCCATGCCAAGGCTGCCAGGCCCTGGCGTTCTTACCATTTGCAGCCATCACGCTTGTGCGGACATTTCAGAAACCATCGATATGAATCAAAAAGAAGTTTTCTCAAAGCGGGGCGCAGCATCCATGCTGCTCGTCTTGGCGGGCTGCGGTGGGGGTAGCGGTAGCAACAGCCCTTCATTGGTCACACCACCGGTCGCCGACGATCCGCTGGCGGCTTATGCTTGGCACTTGAACAACACGGGCCCCACCCAGACGGTTTCGGCCATCGACAACTCCGATGCGGTGGCCGGCATTGATGCGCATGTGGCATCGGTGCATTTGGGCGGTGCAGGCCTCACCGGCAAGGGCATCCGCATTGCGGTGGTTGACTCCGGGCTGGAAATCGGTCACGAGGATGTCAGCCCCAACGTGTTGGCGGGCATGTCCTTTAACTTTCTCAACAACTCGTCAGACCCCAGTCCGTCACGCACCCGTGCGGACTCCAACCTGGCCGATCATGGCACCGCGGTTGCCGGGGTGGCGGCCGCCAAGGGCTGGAACAATCTGGGCTCCCGCGGGTTGGCGCCCAATGCCTCATTGCAGGGCTTTGCCCCGCTGGAGCTGGTCAACGGCGTGGCGGAGGGTTTGAGTTTTGGCGCACATGCCGATTTGGTTACAGCAGTTTCAGGCACGGATCTGGTGCTGGCCAACACCTTCGGCTCGCGGGCCGATCTGGTGGATATCTTCAACTACAGCGCGGGAGCGGACTATGCCTCCCCCAAAACCGACCCCACGGCACCCGATCCGCGAACCATCTCGGCCCACTATGGCACCACCGCCCTGCGCGCTGGTAAAGGGGCCATTTACTTTCAGGCCGCCGGCAATGAATTTCTGGGTTCGCGCGAGGCGTTCTTGCAGGACGGCAGCACGATGCTGGTTCGATGCGCAGGCGCCTACGCCCAGGACGGTATCCTGGAGCGTTTTTCCAACAGCGCTGCGGGCTACTCTTGCCTGGACACCAATTACGAGATTCAGGGACAACCCTATTTCATGAAGGTGGCCGCCATTGCCGCCAACGGCCGGGTCGCGCCCTACTCCAGTGCCGGCGCCAGCAACTGGGTCACTGGTTTTGGCGGTGAATCCGGCACTGACAAGCCAGCCATCGTGGCGCCCGATGACAGTGGCTGTGACCTTGGGCAAAACAACGTGGCCAACCAGGCCTCGCTGGTGGCCAGGTACGCTGCAGCAGCGCTGAAGCTGGTGGCTGATCTATTTGGCCAGTCCAAGCTGGACCCCCATTGCAACTACACCGGCACCATGAATGGCACCTCTGCGGCGGCGCCATCGCTGTCTGGCATTGCCGCCTTGATGCTGGAGGCCAACCCGGCTCTGAGCTGGCTGGATGTGAAATACATCCTGGCCAAGACCGCCCGCCAGGTCGACAGCGGCATTGCCCATGGGGCGCAGGCCGTGACCTACCTGCCCGTGGGCGCCAGCCAGCCGCTGGTGCTGAGCGACCCGTGGGTGACGAATCAAGGGGGGTTTCACTTCCAGCCGCGTTACGGATTCGGTTTGGCGGATGCCGCAGCGGCGGTGGCCATGGCCAAGACCTATGCCCCACCCAGCGGACGCCGTGCTGCACCGCTCACCGCCAACCTGAGCGGTGCATCCAGCGCCTCCAACCTGGCACCCAGCGCTGGGAATGTGGCGGTCATCACCCAGGACGCCACCTTCCCGGCTGGGGTGTCCGGCCCGATCCAGGTGGATCTGACCCTGACCAACACCACCGGGCGAGCCCTCAACCCCGGGACACTGCAGTTTGAATTGCTCAACACACTGACCGGCGAACGCTCGATTCTGTTGCCGGCCTATGGCGCCTGGTATGTGGGCGGCAAAACCGATCAGATCCTGGCCAACGGGCGGCAACAATTCCGTTTCTTCACCAATGCCTTCTATGGCGACAGCCTGACTGGCACCTGGACGCTTCAGATCATGCTGGTGGACGGCCCGGCCAACGAATCCAGCACATTCAATACCAGCACGCTGACGGGCGTGACACTCACCTCTTACAGCATTTAAGGGCAAGACCATCATGACCCCCCACACACCACTGCGCACACTCGGCCTGGGCATCCTGCTCACACTGGCCAGCCAGGCCATGGCCGGCAACGTCTTTACCATGAATGGCCGCAGTGTCGAACTGCTGCCGTCAACAGCGGCGACCAACAAGGCCACACCAGCAGGCAGCACGCCGCTCATCTCGGTGAAAGATATCGAATCTGGTCAGGTAAAGCTGTACGCCAGCGGACTGATCATCACCCTCAAAGAAAGCAGCACCCTGAAGGCCCTGCTGAGCGATTACCCCGCGCTGAGTCTGCAATATGCGCCAGGGGTGTATGCCTATGTGCAAGTTTCCAATGCCGCCTTGGCCAGCACCTTCGACGCCTTGAGTGCCGACCCCCGTGTTGCTGCCGTTCACCTGCGTCCGGTACCGATCCGCGTCCATCCCAGGTAAGCAGCCCGACACGAGGCGTCAAGCGGCTTGCACGCTCATGCGGTCAGAGCGCCACAGCCAACGTATCAGGACACGATGTAGGCGGCCGAACCGGTTGACAACAATTTGCCATCGGCGCCCAGGAACTCCATGCGCGTCGAGGCCACACGCGAGCCCAGGCGCATCACTTCAGCACGCAGTTCAAACCACTCACCAATACCAGGACGCAGGTAGTCCACCCGCAGGTCAATGGTGCCCAGCTTGGCAAACCGCTGCAGCCGCAGGGCGGGTGGCTCATCCATGTGCCGGGCACCGATGGCGGCCATCACCGCCAGTCCACCCATGGCATCGAGTCCGGCGCTGATGACGCCGCCATGCAGACGGTTGTAGGCATAGTGCCCCACCAGTTCATGACGCATGTCGATGCGGGCCCGGACCTGCTCCGGTCGCAACGAGGTGATTTTCAGGCCCAGGACCTGGTTGAACACAATCAACTCTTCAAACACTTTTTGCAGCCCGGCAATGAATTCGGGTTCAAAAGTGACGGCGGTATCAGCGCTGTTTGCGATTTTGGAGTGGGGCATTATTTACTATAATATTTATAGCTAAAGATCATTATATTATGCGGGCTAACACCTTATTTTTCTTACAAATTTGAAAAATCCGGCTTGCGCTTTTCCAGAAATGCGCCAAACGCCTCCTTGGCTGCCGGTTCCCCCAACATGCGGCCAAACACAGCAGCCTCCTCGGCCATGCACTGCGCCACCTGAGCGGCCTGACCCTGCTTCATCAGGCGTTTGACTTCGCGCAACGCTGCCGTCGGTTTGGCTGCCAGCTTGCTCGCCTGGCGCTGCGCCAGCGCATTGACCTCGGTCGGCGGCACGATGCGGCTGATCAGACCCATCTCCAGCGCGGCTTCAGCCATGAACGGCTCCCCCAGCATCAGCGCCTCGGCGGCGCGGACATAACCCATGCGTTGCGGTGCCAGCAGGCTGCTGGCGGCTTCCGGGCACACGCCCAGATTGACAAACGGCATGGAGAACGCGGCGTTGTCACCGGCATACACCAGATCGCAGTGAAACAACATGGTGGTGCCAATGCCCACTGCCGGGCCACACACGGCGGCGACCACCGGCTTGGGGAAGGTGCTGAGCGTGCGCAGAAAACGGAACACCGGCACGTCAGGCGAGACCGGCGGTGCTTTCAGGAAGTCGGCGATGTCATTGCCGGCACTGAAGACAGTCTCATGCCCCTGGAAGACCACCACCCGCACACGCTCGTCGGCCTGCGCCAGTTCCAGAGCGTCAGCCAGGGCGGTGTACATGGCCGTGGTGAGTGAATTTTTCTTGTCCACGCGGTTCAGCGTGAGGGTGGTGACACCGGCTTCGGTGTGACTCAGGATATCGGCGCTGTGGCCGCCTTGGGTTGATGTGTGGCTCATGGTTGTCGGTCCTTCATGTTCGGGATTGTCACAGCTTAGCGGCCCTTTTTGCCAGCAGGTGACGGTTGCCATGGAGGATCTCCACACTCACACCGCTCGCGGCACGGCCAATCCGGCTAGCCAGTCGGCCATGCGTGGCCAGAGTTTGCTTTCCTGCTCGCTGCGAAACGGACCAAAATGGCCGATGCGGTGCACGGCCAGATCGGACGGGACAATGCGATGCACCTCGCGCTGGGCGTTTTCATACAAATTGATCAGACTGTGCGTACCGCGCAGGGTCATCAGCTCGTCATCAGCGATCGACAGGGCTGTGACCGGAAAACGGACGCTGGCATAACGTTGCCGCACCGCCTCACCCTCCGCGCCCACACTGTAGTTCGGGTGCAGGCACCAGGAACGCCATTGCATCATGACACCGGCAGGCAGGTCTCCCACCTTGCGCAGCCGGCGGCCCGGAAAATAGCCGAACAACCGGGTCGCCACAGGCACGAGAAAGTACCAAAAATAAGGCACGATGCGCTTGAGCTGCGGCGCGTTCTCGCGCCAGTAGCCGCTGCCTGCCGCCACGCTGAGCATGCCAGCCACCTTGTGTGTATTCCCCAGCAAGCCCGGCAACTGCGCGCCCAGACTGTGTCCCAGCAGGTACAGCGGCTGGGCCGGCAGGCAGGCTTTGGCGTGATCAATCACCGCCTCGTAATCACGCACCCAGTCGTGCAAATCGGCCTGGAAGCCCTTGAGCCCGCCGCTGGGCCGGGAGTCGCCCATGCCACGGTAGTCAAAAGTGCAGACCTGCCAGCCCCGCGCTGACAGCCATTGGGCAAAAGGCGCGTAATAGTCTTGCCGCACGCCCATGGCTCCCCCAATAACCACGCTGCCGTGCGCCACGCCCTGGGCCGGGTAGCTGCGCACCGAAATCGGCGTGCCATCGCTGGACAACTGGGTGTAGACGAGGGGCGAAAACTCGGTGTCCATGTTGTGCTCCTGTGGTCAAGATAGGGGTTCAAAGTCAAAGAAAAAAGCCACCCAAAGGTGGCCTGTGTGATGAACGTTCAAACGCGCTCAAAGATGCCGGCAGCGCCCTGCCCCATGCCGATGCACATGGTCACCATGCCGTATTTGCCCTGAGTGCGTTGCAGCCCATGGATCACGGTCGCAGCACGAATCGCGCCGGTGGCCCCCAGCGGGTGGCCCAGCGCAATGGCACCGCCCATCGGGTTGACTTTGGACTGATCCAGCCCCAGGGTGTTGATGACGGCCAGCGACTGGGCAGCGAAAGCTTCGTTGAGTTCGATCCAGTCGAGCTGATCCAGCGTCAAGCCACCGTTTTTCAGGGCGGCAGGAATGGCCTCAATCGGACCAATGCCCATGAACTGCGGCGGCACACCCTTGGCCGCAAAGGACACAAAACGCGCCAGCGGTTTCAGGCCAAATTGCTTGACGGCTTTTTCGCTGGCCAGAATCAAAGCGCCCGCGCCGTCGGAGGTTTGTGAACTGTTGCCCGCGGTGACCGAGCCACGTGCGGCAAACGGTGACTTGAGCTTGGCCAGGCCTTCCAGCGAGGTGTCGGGTCGCGCGCCTTCGTCCAGACTGACCACACGCTTTTTCTCGATGACGCCACCCGTGACCAGGTTCGGCGCACGGTCGATGACCTCAATCGGCGTGGTCTCGGCAGTGAAGTAACCCGCAGCCTGGGCGGCCAGGGCTCGCTGGTGCGATTGCAGCGCAAAGGCATCCTGCGCCTCACGGCTGACCTTCCACTGGGTGGCGACTTTTTCAGCCGTCAGGCCCATGCCATAGGCGATGCCGACGTTTTCGTCCTTCTCGAACATCATGGGCGAAAACGAGGGGGCGTTGCCGCCCATCGGCACCATGCTCATGCTTTCCACACCAGCGGCGATCATCACATCAGCTTCACCCACGCGGATGCGGTCAGCCGCCATCTGGATCGCCGACACGCCCGAGGCACAGAAACGGTTGATGGTGACACCGCCGACGCTGGTGGGCAGGCCCGCCAACACAGCAGCGATACGCGCAATGTTCAGGCCAGCCTGGCCTTCGGGCATGGCGCAACCGCAGACGATGTCTTCGATCGCATTCGGGTCCAGGTTGGGCACCTGGGCCAGCGCGGACTTGAGCACAGCCACCAGCAAGTCGTCCGGGCGGGTGTTGCGGAAGAAACCGCGTGAGGATTTGCCGATGGGGCTGCGGGTGGCCGCAACGATGTAGGCGTCTTGAACTTGTTTCATGGGGAAACTCCTTTATTTTTTCGACGTGGGTATCCACGCCCAGATGAATTCACATTGGATGGGCTCAGCACCCGACTCGTCACTGACCTGCACCTGCACGCTGACTTCGCCCTTGTGGCTTTGCTGCATCAGCGCACGTTGCTCATCCGACAACATGGCCACGGCGCGCATGGCACCCTGGGCACGTTTTTTGAAGTCAATGTGCATGCTCTTGGCCAGCGGCAGGCAGTCGTCGCGCACATTCATGCCGACCACCATGCCGGTGGCGGTTTCGGCCAGCAAGGCCATGGCCGCTGCGTGCACACCGTGGATGTGGTTTTGCACCGGGCGGCGGTTGGCAATGGCAATCTCGACCCGTTGCGGGGTCATCAGCACAAACTCCAGCCCGGCCGTGCCGGTGAAGGGCACGGTGCGGCCCATCACCTTGTTGCGCACCCAGGGGCGCAGTGGCGCGGGGACCCGATCCAACTTGGCGAGGGAACGCGCTAGGCGGTTGGGCTTCATAACGGCAGCGTGGGTCATCGTGGCCTCTTATAGAAGTGAGTTCGTGATTGAGGAAGCGTAGCGCGCGGCTCTCAGGCTAGGTGGACGGAGCGCAGCAACCGGAACGTACATCTGTACGTGAGGATTGCGAGCACCGCCCAACGACGCCTGGGAGTCGCGCAGTAGCTTCATCAATTACGAACCGGCTTGCCGGTGGACATCATGCCCATGACGCGTTCTTGCGTCTTGGGGTGTGTCAACAGCGAGCAGAAGGCCTGGCGCTCCAGCGTCATCAGGTATTCCTCGCTCACCAGGCTGCCGGCATCGACATCACCGCCACACACCACGTTGGCGATCAGGCTGGCAATGTGGAAGTCGTGCGCGCTGATGAAGCCACCGTCGCGCATGTTGACCAGTGTTCCCTTGATGGTGGCGGCACCACTGCGACCGGCCACCGGGAACAGGCGCTTGTGCGGTGCGCGGTAGCCACTGTCGAACAGGGCGCGGGCTTGCGCCAGGGCGACGAACAGCAGCTCGTCCTTGTGCGGCACGACCACATCGCTGTCCAGCAGGTAGCCCAGTTTGCGCGACTCCAGCGCGCTGGTGCCCACCTTGGCCATGGCGGCGGCGGTGAAGCCTTCGGTCAAGAACGGCAGCAGGTCTTTGCCGGTCGAGTTTGCTGCGTTTTCTGCAGCACGCCGCGCAATGTAGGTGAGGCCCCCTGCCCCGGGAACCAGTCCAACGCCGACTTCCACTAGGCCCACGTAGCTTTCCATGGCGGCCACGCGTTTGGCGGAGTACACCGCCAGTTCGCAACCACCACCGAGTGCCAGGCCACGCACGGCAGAGACCACCGGCACGGCGGCATAACGGATTTTCAGCATGGCTTGCTGCATCTCGGCCTCGGCCCCGTCGATGGCCTTCACACCGCCGACCATGAAGGCCGGCAGCATGGCTTGCAGGTCGGCCCCGGCAGAGAACATCTCGTCGTTGCTCCAGATCACCAAGCCCTTGTAGTTGGCCTCGGCCAGGTCCACCGCCTGCACCAGGCCTTCGACCACGCCAGGGCTGATGGCGTGCATCTTGGTCTTGATGCTGGCAATCAGCACATCGGCATCCGCACCGGGCAGCGTCCACAGGCGGATGGCTTCGTCTTCATGCAGCGTGGTGCCTGCGGTGGCCGCATCTGCCGCCTGGGATCCGAGCACGTTTTCCGGGAAATACTGGCGCACATAAACCGGCAGGCTGCGCACGGGCACAAATTGGCCGGTGGTGGGGTTCCATGAGCCTTGTGGGGTGTGTACACCACCGGCTTCTGCCACCGGGCCCTTGAAGACCCAGTCGGGCAGCGGTGCGCTGCACAGAGCCTTGCCTGCGTCAATGTCTTCCTTGACCATGTTGGCCACGGTGAGCCAGCCGGCCTCTTGCCACAACTCGAACGGACCCTGCTTCATGCCAAAACCCCAACGCATGCACAAATCCACATCGCGGGCGTTGTCGGCGATCTCGGCCAGATGCACGGCAGCGTAGTGGAAGCCATTGCGCAAAATCGCCCACAGGAACTGACCCTGGGCCCCTTCGCTGTTGCGCAGCAGTTGCAGGCGCTCGGCAGCGGGCTTTTTCAGCATGCGGGCATAGACCTCGTCGGCCTTTTGACCGGCGGGCACATACTCTTTGCTGGCCAGATCAAAACGCATGATGTCGCGGCCAACCTTCTTGAAGAAACCGGCCTTGGTTTTCTGGCCCAGGTTGCCCATGTCCAGCAAGGTCTTGAGCACCTCGGGGGTGGCAAAGCTGGCGTAAAACGGATCGGTGTCGAGGGACAAGGTGTCTTGCAGCGTCTTGATGACGTGAGCCATGGTATCCAGGCCCACCACGTCGGCGGTACGGAACGTGCCGGAGCTGGCGCGACCCAGTTTCTTGCCGGTCAGGTCGTCCACCACATCAAAACTCAGGCCAAAGTTGGCCACCTCTTTCATGGTGGCCAGCATGCCGGCCACACCGACGCGGTTGGCGATGAAGTTGGGGGTGTCTTTGGCACGCACCACACCTTTGCCCAGGTTGCTGGTGACAAAGGCTTCCAGGTCGTCGAGGATTTGCGGCTGGGTGGTAGGGGTGTTGATCAGCTCCACCAGCAGCATGTAGCGTGGCGGGTTGAAGAAGTGGATGCCGCAAAAACGCGGTTTGATTTCTTCCGGTAGCACTTCACTCAGTTTGGTGATCGACAGGCCGGAAGTGTTGGAGGCAACGATGGCGTGCGGCGCCAGGAAGGGGGCGATCTTTTTGTACAGATCAAGCTTCCAGTCCATGCGCTCGGCAATCGCCTCGATCACCAGATCACATTCCTTGAGCAGGTCCATGTGCTCTTCGTAGTTGGCTTGGCTGATCAGTGCGGCGTCTTCGGGCACCCCCAGGGGGGATGGCTTGAGCTTTTTCAGGCCGTCAATGGCACGGGTGACGATGCCGCTTTTGGCACCTTCTTTGGCCGGCAGGTCGAACAACACCACCGGGACTTTGACATTGGCCAGGTGCGCTGCAATTTGCGCCCCCATCACACCGGCACCAAGCACGGCAACTTTTTTCACATTGAATCGAGACATGTCTTTTCCTGAAATTTCATGGAAGGTTCTGACCCAGCAGCCCGTTGCAACACAACGCAAGCACAGGCTGCCTGGTGCGGTATCACATTGCGCGAACCCAGGTCTGGGTGCGCCCAAAGAAGGCGATGGAGCCACGCACTTCGAGCTTTTTGCCGCCCTCAATCGGGGTCAGGCGCAAGGTGTACTCCTTGCCGTTTTCCGGGTCAAGAATCTTGCCGCCTTCCCAGACTTCTTTGCCTTCAACCTGTTTGGCACCTCGGATGATCTCCAGGCCCAGCAAGGGTTTGTCCTTGCGGTCGTCCGAGCACTCTTTGCACACGGCTTTTTGGTCAGCATCCTTGCGCAGCAACTTGTCAATGCGACCCTTCAGCACGCCGCCGTTGTCGGCAATGACGATCAGGCTTTTGAGTTCGCCGGTTTTGTCGTCAATGCTGTGCCAGCTGCCCACGGGGGACATCTGGGCCGATGCCGCACCGCAAGCCGCAATCAAAATAAGAGCAGCTTGCGCACGTTTTACAAGGGATAGGGCCTGGTTTGTCATGTAAGTCTCCGGTTGTGGGTGTTTCGGTCAAGTTCAGGCCAGGGCTGCATCGGTGTCCATCAAGACCTTGCTGCCCGCGCGTGCGGTGCGCATGGCGGTGGCGGTCTCGGGGAACAGCTTGGCAAAGTAGAAGCGTGCGGTTTGCAGCTTGGCAACATAGAACGGGTCAGTGTTGCCCGCGGAGATCTGGCGCAGCGCGACTTGCGCCATACGTGCCCAGAAGTAGCCAAACACCAGGTGACCGGCCACACGCAGGTAATCCACCGCAGCCGCGCCGACCTCATCGGGGTTCTGGAATCCTTTGAAGCCGATCTCAGAAGTGAACTTGGTCATCTGATCAGCCAGCACGGCCACCGGGGTGATGAATTCGGCCATCTTCTCGTTGACACCTTCTTCGGCCACCAAGGCACCCACCAGCTTGCCAAATTTCTTCAACGTAGCGCCGTTGTTGCTCAGCACCTTGCGGCCCAGCAGGTCCAGACTCTGGATGGTGTTGGTGCCCTCATAGATCATGTTGATGCGGTTGTCGCGCACAAACTGCTCCATGCCCCATTCCTTGATGAAACCGTGGCCGCCAAACACCTGCATGCAGGCATTGGTGGAGATGTGGCCGTTGTCGGTCAGGAAGGCTTTGCAGATCGGTGTCAGCAGGGCCAGCAATTCGCCAGAGTCTTTGCGCACTTTTTCATCGGGGTGGTTGTGCTCTTTTTCCAGCAGCATGGCGCTGAAACACAGCAGGGCACGGCCACCTTCGGCGTAGGCCTTGGCAGTGAGCAGCATCTTGCGTACATCGGGGTGCACCAGAATCGGGTCTGCCGGTTTGTCCTTGGCTTTGGGGCCGGTGAGGGCGCGCATCTGGATGCGGTCTTTGGCATAAGCCAGCGCGTTCTGGAAGGCCACCTCGGTCAGGCCCAGGGACTGGTTGCCAACGCCCAGGCGGGCGGCATTCATCATCACAAACATGCCCTGCATGCCCTTGTTGGGCTGGCCGACCATGGTGCCGACCGCACCGTCAAGCACGATCTGCGCAGTGGCATTGGACTTGATGCCCATCTTGTGCTCCAGGCCGCCACAGTAAATGCCATTGCGCTCACCCAGGGAGCCATCCGCATTGACCATGAATTTGGGCACGATGAACAGGCTCACGCCCTTGATGCCGGGGGGCGCATCAGGCAAGCGGGCCAGCACCAGGTGGATGATGTTGTCAGCCAGGTCGTGCTCACCGGCGCTGATGAAGATTTTGTTGCCAGTGAGGCGGTAAGTGCCGTCGGCTTGCGGCTCGGCCTTGGTGCGCATCAGGCCAAGATCGGTACCGCAATGCGGTTCGGTCAGGCACATGGTGCCAGTCCATTCCCCGCTGGTCATCTTGTGCAGGTAGGTGGCTTTTTGCTCGGGTGTGCCGTGGGTGTGCAGGGCCGCGTAGGCCCCGTGGGTCAGGCCGGGGTACATGGTCCAGGCCTGGTTGGCCGAGTTCATCATCTCGTAAAAACACTGGTTGATCACCAGCGGCAGGCCTTGGCCGCCAAACTCGGGGTCACAGGCCAGCGCGGCCCAGCCGCCTTCAATGTACTGTTTGTAGGCGGCCTTGTAGCCGGTGGGAGTGGTCACCGCATGGGTGGTGATGTCAAGCTGGCAGCCTTCGGCATCGCCAGAAATGTTCAGTGGCAACAGCACATCGGTCGCGAACTTGCCACCCTCTTCCAGAACGGCATTGATGGTCTCGGCATCCATCTCGGCATGCACTGGCATAGCTTGTAAATCAGCCGTGACGTTAAGCACTTCATGCATGACAAACTGCATGTCACGCAAAGGGGGGGTGTAAACAGCCATGGGGTTTCTCCTAGAAAAAATGGGAATCAGACAGTGAATGGGGGCACGCGAACGGCAGCCTTGCCGTAGCGCAACAAAATGTTTTCGAATCCGGTGTTGGCCCGCTCAATGGCTCCCGGATTTTTCAGGAAGCGGGCTTCGTAGTGCAGCGCCAGAATCAGACCGTGAATTTCAAACGCCATCTGCTGCGCGTCGGCATCGCTGACCAAATGGCCTTCATCGCGGGCCTGTACTACGGCACGGTACATGGCATTCAACCAGGTCTGGACAGAACTTGCCAGCGCGTCCCGCACCGGGCCTGGACGGTCGTCAAACTCCACGGCGCCGCTGATGAAAATGCAGCCGGATTGGATTTCAACCGCCACGACTTTCATCCAGTTGGCAAACAGGGCACGCACCCGTGGCAAGCCACGCGGCGCATTCATGGCCGGGAAAAATACCTCATCGGAAAACCGCCGGTAGTACTCACGCACCACCGAAATCTGCAGTTCTTCACGCGAGCCAAAGTGAGCAAACACCCCGGATTTGCTCATGCGAGTGACTTCCGCCAACGCGCCAATACTCAGGCCCTCCAGGCCAATCTGCTCAGCCAGACCCAAAGCAGCATTGATGATCAACTGCTTGGTCTGCTGGCCTTTTTGCAAGGCACGTTCACCACGCGAGGCTTCAGAGCCTCGGGCGTCAGCGGATCGGCTCCGCTTGGGTTTAGGATTCAGCTGGGTCATGTTGAACAAAAAGAACGATCGTTCTATTTTGCAACATTTCCCTGGATAGTGCACTGCCCAGAGGGCTTCTAGGGGAAAGTTTCTAGCAAATTCAAGGGTTTACCCTGAAAGAAAAGGTTGCCGACCTGCTCACCCCGCGAGCATCAGCGCCAGACAGGCATCGAGTTGTTCACACGGGGAGCGTTTAAACCCCGATCTGACATAACGTTGCAGGCGTCCCCGGACAAATGCCGCCATGACAGCGGCACACACCTGAGCCTCCAATGTTGGGGTTACAGCGTTGGCAGTGACGCCCTGTTCGCGCAAACTTTGTTTGAGCGTCGCTTCAATCTTGTCAAAGAAAAGAGTCATGCGATGTTGCAACCGTTCATGTTCCAACACCAGGGCATCCCCCACCATGACCCGCGCCATGCCCGGATTTTTTTCGGCGAACTGCAGCAGCATGGCCACCGTCTGTGCCACCCGACGCCGCCCCGATTCCGCTGTCCTGACCTCGATTTGGTTGATCAGTGCAAACACGGTCTGTTCAATGAAGTCGATCAACGCCTCGTACATCTGTGCCTTGCTGGCAAAGTGGCGGTACAGCGCGGCTTCACTCACCTGCAAGCGGGCCGCCAACGCCGCCGTGGTGATCCGGTCGCCGTCAGGTTGCTCCAGCATGCCCGCCAAGGCCTGCAAAATTTGCTCACGCCGCTCACCGGGTTTAGGCCGGGAGCGACGCTCCGGTGTCACAGCAGTCATGAGCGGTTCCGTCATGTAGCGTGTCATCAATGTGAGCGAATCATCGTGCCAAAAGCCTGGTCCGTCAGAATTTCCAGCAGCAGCACATGCGGTACACGCCCGTCAATGATGTGCACCGAGTTGACGCCGCTTTTGGCGGCATCCAGAGCACCGGCGATCTTGGGCAGCATGCCACCACTCAAGGTGCCGTCAGCAAACAACCCATCAATTTGACGGGCCGTCAGGTCAGTGAGTAATTCACCGGCCTTGTTCAGCACACCGCTGATGTTGGTCAGCATCATGAGCTTTTCGGCCTTCAGCACAGTGGCCAGTCTGGCGGCTACCACATCAGCGTTGATGTTGTAGCTTTCATTGTTCTCACCAAAACCGATGGGGCTGATGACGGGAATAAAGGCGTCGTCCTGCAGCGCCTTGACCACACCGGGGTCAATGCTGATGATGTCACCCACCTGGCCAACGTCATGCTCCTTGCTGGCATCGGCACTGTCCAGCATTTTGAGCTTCTGGGCGCGAATCATGCCGCCATCGCGCCCGGTCAGCCCCACCGCCTTGCCACCCGCGTGATTGATCAAACCGACGATATCCTGCTGAACCTCGCCAGCCAGGACCCACTCCACCACCTCCATGGTTTCAGCGTCGGTCACTCGCATGCCCTGGATGAATTCGCCCTTCTTTCCCAAACGTTTCAAGGCTGTTTCGATTTGTGGCCCACCGCCATGCACCACCACCGGATTGATGCCCACCAGTTTGAGTAACACCACATCTTCGGCAAAAGCCGCCTGCAGCGCAGGATCTGTCATGGCGTTGCCACCATATTTGATGACCATGGTTTTGCCGTGAAACTTGCGGATATAGGGCAGCGCCTGCGCCAGTATTTCGGCTTTGTCGCGTGGAGCAATGTGGGTCACGTTGGTCATGGAAGATTCATCCAGCTAATTGGAAACAGTCTGACACAGCAAATTGTGCCGCATGTCGCGATACCCTTCGCGCAGCCGGTCATCGGCGTCCTCCCGCAGACACCACCGGAGCCACCCGAATACCAGGCATCATGCCCCTGACTGTGCCTGATAGCCATGCACACAAGTCTGCAATACGCTTTTGATCGCGGGCACATCATTGGCTTCTGCTGCTCGACGTAAAACACGCAAATGTGGCTCCAGTTGTGACCATTCAAGATGATCTTCATGCGCCTTCATGATGCGAGGGTGAGCAGTGGGTGTCGGGTTGTCGCCAATCAGCAGTTCTTCATATAGTTTTTCACCGGGGCGCAGACCGGTCACTGTAATCTCGATGTCACCATCTGGCTGCAACGCATTGCGCACGCGCAACCCCGAAAGCTCTACCATGCGACGCGCCAGATCCATGATTTTCACCGGCTCGCCCATGTCCAGCACAAACACATCCCCCCCCTCCGCCATGGCACCAGCTTGCAACACCAGTTGCGCGGCCTCAGGAATCGTCATGAAATAACGTGTGACCTCGGTATGGGTCACGGTAAGTGGTCCGCCAGAAGCCAATTGACGCCTAAACAAGGGCACCACACTGCCACTGGAACCCAATACATTGCCAAACCGTACCATGCAAAAACAAGTCCTGGGCATGCCGGCCGCCATGGCCTGCAAGACCAGCTCAGCCATCCGTTTGCTTGCCCCCATGACATTGGTGGGCCGTACTGCCTTATCTGTGGACACCAGCACAAAATGGGCAACCCCACTGGCCAGGGCGGCCTGCGCCATGTTCAACGTCCCAAAGACATTGTTCAAAATGCCTTCACCTGGGTTGTCTTCAACCATTGGCACATGTTTGTAGGCAGCTGCGTGATACACCGTGTACGGTCGATAAGTTGCACAAACCGCGGCCAAACGGTCAGGATTCGCCACACTGCCCAACAAAGGAACCAAATCCAGTCGCAATCCAAGCGCTGCACAAACGTCCAGCAATTCCTGGTGAATGGCGTAAAGACCAAACTCGTTATGGTCAAACAGCAGCAATTGCCGTGGGCGTTGCAACAGAATCTGGCGCGTCAACTCGCCACCAATGCTACCCCCAGCACCGGTCACCAGCACCACCTTATCTGTCAGGTTTTTGGCCAACAAGGCAATATCCGGGGGCACCGGATCGCGCCCCAGCAAATCTTCGACATCGAGTTCACGAAAATCCTGTATGGTGACGCGGCCACTGGCCAAGTCTGACAAGCCCGGAAGCGTGCGGACATGTACCGGCAAATGGCGCAAGCTCTCCAAAATGGCATTCCGACGATCCCTGGACACACTGGGCAGAGCAAGCAGAATATCCGTCACCCCCTGACTTGCGACAACGGCTGTTATTTCTGTGGGCCCGATCACAGGCACACCGTTGACACTGCGCCCAATCTTGGTGGCATCGTCGTCGACAAAACCAATCAAGGCATATTGTGGTGACAAGTGCAATGCTGCAGCAGTTTGCACCCCTGCCGCACCGGCACCGTAAATCAGCAAACGCCCATCCATCTGGGCGCCCACACGCCCTAGATCAGCCAGCCAAAATCGGGCGACAGCCCGACTTGCCCCCACCAGAAATAAAAACACCAGCGGCTGAAGCACACCCAGGCTGCGCGGCACCATCGGCCATTGCGTCCACAGCAAAATGACCGACAACAGCCCGCCATACAGCAGCACCGCCAGGCCAGTTGCCTGCAGTGCAGCTTGCCCCGTGTACCTGAAAATGGCTCGATACAAACCAAACCGAACGAAAATCGGGATCGACAACACCGGGGCCAAAAAATAGACCCACCATTGCGCTCCCGACGGCCAATGGGGCTGGTCGAGCCGCAGGGTGTAGGAAATCCAGGTTGCCAGCAGCGCCAGAAAGATATCCAGCGCCACCACCACCAGCCGCTTCGCCGAACGCGGCCACTCAAGTACCCTGCTTTGCATCAACAAACCCTGAGGCAACCCCGCTTAGACACCAATTGCAAACGATTCCTTGGACTGCCCTTGTGCGACCAGAGCAGCGAGCCAACGTGGCATCAACCCGCGGCCGCTCCAGGTTTCTCCGTTCGGCCCACGGTATTTTGCAGGTGCCGGGTTGCTGGATTTGCCTGGTTTGTTCGTCACTTTGCGCCCTCGCGCTTTGCCACCCTGAAGATCATCCAAGGTAATACCAAAGGCTTCCATTTTGGCGAGGATTTCCTGCACTGTTTTGTCAAACTCCTTTGCCTTCAACTCATCAGCCTGCTTTTGCAACAATGCGATTTGATTTTGAATGTCGATCAAACTGGTCATATTCAACACCTATACATGAACGTTAAGAAAACCCAAAGATCCCTGAACATCACTTGGACGTGATTTCTAATGGGAAATATTATCTCTCTTTAAAACTTTCAAGGCTGTCAAAAAAATAATTCTGACATCAAAAAAAATAGATTTTTTTTGCATGTATTCAATATCAAGCGCCACTTTCTCAGGTATAGGAAGCTCATCACGGCCATTGATCTGCGCCCATCCAGTCAAACCTGGGAGCAATTGATGAACGCCGGCATCGGTACGTAATTGAATCAAATCATGTTGATTGAATAGGGCGGGTCGCGGCCCGACAAAACTCATATCACCATGAATAATGCTCCATAACTGTGGCAATTCATCGAGACTGGATTTCCTCAAAAAACCGCCAACCGGGGTCAAATAAGCACCTGGGTTATTCAACAAATGCGTAGCCACTGCCGGTGTCCCTATTTGCATACTGCGAAATTTGGGCATTTTGAACAACCTATTGTTCTGCCCCACCCGATCAGACCAATACAACACGGGCCCCCTGGAGGTCAAGGCAACGACAAGCGCAATCAAGATGACCGGAACCATCAAAACCAGACTGGCAAACACGGCCAAAACCAAATCAAAAATTCTTTTCACGGTGATGTCACTCCAGCGGCAGCCCGCATCAACCCTTCTTGCACAGATACAGGTGGCGTCCAGCCCAACAAATTCCTGCTCTTGGCGCTATCCACCTGCAAATTGGCGCACAGACGCTGCACCGCGCCGCCCTTGCCAATCAGCCCCCCAATCAACTGGAGTGTCCATACAGGCACCGGCAACAAACGAACAGGAACACCAAGCGCCTGGGCTAGTCCGCGAACCAGTTCGGACGTGGATAAATCCTTCCCGTCACTGACCAGAAAGGTCTGACCAGCACTTTGAGGGTGCGAAATACAGGTCATGAGGAAGTCCACCAAGTTATCCAGGGCAATCAAGCTGCGTTGATTGTGGACAGCGCCAAGGGGCAAAGGCCAGCCCTTGACCACGACACGCATCAAGGCGTCAAAATTGGCCTTGACACCCGGACCATAAACCAAAGGCGGCCGAATGATGACCAGCTCCAGGCCGGTGGCCTCAGCGATGGCCCGCAAGCCTTGTTCGGCCTCATATTTGCTGATCGCATAGTTATCTTGCGGATCAGGAACATCAGACTCCCGGAAAACGACCCCGGGTCGCGTGAACTCACCATTGACCTTGATGGAGCTGACAAAAACAAAACGCTTCACGCCCGCCGCAACGGCCTGGCGCGCCAAGTTGAGCGTCCCATCAACATTGACACGACGAAATTCAGCCATAGGATCCTCAGCCGTATCGTCCATGACATGAACACGTGCCGCCAAGTGCACCACCACGCTGACACCCGTCAAGGCAGTCGACCAATCCGTCGACGCATGGATATCCCCAACGACAAAAGCACCCGGGATCGACTCCGAAGTTCGCACAGCGGCCCGGACAACCTCCCCCTCTAGCTGCAGACGGGCACACAGCGCACGCCCAATCAACCCGTTGGCGCCAGTTACCAAGATACTCATAACCGATGCTGCGACTTAAGTTGACGATATTCCGCAGAGCATAAAAACCGCAACATGCTGCCGACATGCCAGCGCAGATACCTCAGACTACGATGACTGCGTCGTTGGGCATGATGCACCACACAAGAACCCGGGTCCACGACGACGCGCAGACCAATCAGGTGCAGCCTGGCGCAGATGTCCACGTCCTCGTAATACAGGAAATAGCGTTCGTTGAACCCCTTCAGGTTTTCAAAAACTGCATGAGGAAACAGCATGAACATACCGGCCACCCAATCCACATCCACCAGCTCGTCACCCAAGGCATAGTCAATTGATCGAGTTTTCTTGACCAGTTTTCCCATGATTTTTTTCAATGTCGGAAACCGCCGTGCGCTGTCTTCCGTGGTTCCCGATGGATTCAGGACTCGTGGCGCCACAATACCAATCTTGACTTCCTCCAAACACCCCAGCAACGCCTGGAACGGGCACACATCCAGACGAATATCCGGGTTGAGCACACAAAAATAGTCACCCCGCGCAACCCTGAAGGCCTGGTTATGGTTGGCACCAAACCCTTGAGGCACCGTATTTCTGATGACCGTGATAGGGTAGAAAAAATGGTGCTCATCCACGGTGAAAACCTCGTGAATATTGAGCGTCAAGATCAGTTCAATCGCTTGCCCATGACAATGGGCATGTATATCCTGCATCAAGTCCATCACCATATCCATTTGTCCATGGCTGACCACTGAAATGGAAATGGTGACAGGTCGGGATTCGGTTATTTTTTCCATCGCAAATAGGCTGTATAGATCATCAACCGACGTACGTATTTCAAAATAGAGTACAACACCAGGATCGAGAACTGAATGGCATTGATACATCGATCTTTGTAAAGACGCTGATAATTCCCCAGGTCGCTGCGCTCCATGAGCCAGATTTGAGAGCTGAGCCCCGTGACACCAAACGGATTCTTATAAATAGCCGCCAAAGCAACCGGTAATTTCACGACACGCGTGCTGGTGCACACAATCCGCATCCAGAGCATATGGTCTTCCATATACCGTTGCCGTTCTATGAATCGGTGTTGAATATCGCGTCTCACCATCACCGATGGTGTCACAAACTGATTTTTGAAAATCATGCGCCACTTGCTCACCGGCTGTGCTGCTTCTTTGCCAAGCTCCCAATACGGCAACACCTCCTGCTTCAAAAACCGGCATTCATGCCCCGACATCAGAACATCAGGATTGGCCACCATATAACCGTACTGAACTTCAATTTTCCGAAGATGCCAGGCATCGTCTGCGTCAAGAAAAGCAATCATGGGCTGGCTGGCAGCGGCCCACCCCGCGTTGCGGGCACTACCAGCGCCCACATTCTGATCCAGTAAAACCAGTTTGACCCATCCGGGCTCGTATCGTTCCCGCAACTCATACAACAGCGCCCGGGTGCCATCCTGACTGGCATCGTCCACCAGAACCAGCTCCATCGGCAATACCGTCTGGGCAGCTACCGAGGCCACCGCCCGCTCAAGGGTTTTGGCGCACCGAAAACAGGGGATGATCACACTCACGGCAGCAGTTTTGCTCATGATTGAGCCACCCCTTTGATCACCGCGCGGACACGAGCGAGCTGCCCCGCGAACAAGCGCTTCAACAGCATCAAACCCACCATGACCGACACAGAAAACCATGGTAGCGGAGCATGCCGGCGCAAAAATCGAACACCTGAACGCGTGAAATATTCATCCAGCAGAGGACTCCCCTGGCCAAGACTGGCTGACTGTTGGTGCCAAACCCGGGACCCGGCCGCCACGGCCAGCCGCCAGCCGGCCTGACGTAGACGAAAACCCAAATCGGTATCCTCCCAATACATAAAAAAGGACTGTTCGTCAAAAAGGCCTATCGCCTGCAGGGCTTCACGGCGCAACAACAATGACGCACCAGATACAAAATCCAGTTCAGCGGGTTGTCTTTGGTGCCGTGAACCCCCACGCCAAAGCTGCACCTTGCCACCGCCCCACAACTGGACCTGATCAGCCGGTGCCACCTCGTACAACACCGAACCCACAGCCCCGACAGCCGGATTTTGCTCAGCCACAGCGACCATCTCCGACAAGGCCTGGGGATCCACAGTGGCATCGCTATTGATCAGCCAGACATAATCTGCGCCCCGCTCAAGCGCTTTGCGAATACCCACATTGCACCCGCCCCCGAAGCCCAGATTGGCCCCCGTCTGGAGCAACTCAAGCCCCGGTTGGTGACGCAAAAGATGTTCTGCCGACCCATCGGTTGAGCCATTGTCAACCACGATCAAACTGAAATTGGGGTACTCCAGCTTCTGCAGGGATGCAATACACCCCAGCGTGTCACGCCAACCATTCCAGTTAAGCACCACCACGTCCACACGCTTCATGCCGGTGTCCCTGTCTTGGGTTTGAACCGCAACGCCTGCTTCTCGACAAAATGCCAGGACAGGTAGGCCAGCGTTGCCGTCACCAGGAAAGACAAGCCCAGATACAAACCAAACGGCCAGCCACGCCCCTGTCCCATCTGCGCAATGGTCTGTTGCACCGGGAAAGCAAAAATGTACATGCCGTAGGACAGATCGCCCAACCGATCAGTCAAACCGGCCCCCACAGCCGTTTTTTGGGCCATGATCACCAAGGCAGCAGCAAACAACAAAATGGCGGTGCGTTCCACTCCGCGGGAATCCACAACCAGAAACACGACAAAGACCAGCGCACTCCACAGCAACACCTTTTCCCTGTCTACCGGTGCCTTGGTGCTGACATGCCCGTACCAGACACCCCACCAAAAAAAGCCGACCATTTCAACATGTGTAATGTATTTGTCCCCCACAACACGTGTGCCAAACACCGCCACCAGCACCGCCAGCCCCAAACCAACGCCCCATGCCCTGTTCTCACGGCCTCGTCCAAGAACGCCGGCGAGCGCAACTGACACATAGCAAAAAAATTCAACCGGCAGGGTCCAGAGCGAGCCATTCACCGCCACCGGATAGGGGTTACTTGCAAAAACGCCAGGCAATTCATACCTGACCAACAACACCGAGGTCGTCAGGTAACGCCAAGTCTTCGATGCACTGAAATAGTCCGTCATTGCCAAACTGGACAACACCGGCCCGATCAGCAAAACGGTCACCCCAACCACCAGCCATAACCCCGGGAAAATGCGCAAGGACCGCCGCAGAAAAAACCGATTTGCGTCAGGATCACGCGCCCAACTGGACCACACCAGCCATCCACTCAGGAAGAAAAAAATCGACACGCCTGCGCCACCGAGCGTGGTCCAGTCGAGAAAGGCCGGCTGAACAAACCCCAATACGGCGTATTGGTGGCTGTACAGAACCAGGGTAGCGGCAAACAACCGCAACAGGTCAAGCGAATTCTTCTGTGCTGTCGCCATGAGGCACCGTTCAACGCACCTTGCGAGCGGCAAGGTAATACTGGTAAGTGATCAGGTCCTGAAAAATGCCCAGCGTCAAGGTGTTGAACACCCGCTTTTTTGAAACCCCGTCAAAACCGGTGGTCATGCAAGCCACATCCCCAAGCTGAGCGTGGGACAACAACGCTTGTGCCGTGCCACGGGTGAAAAACCGCAGATGAGTCCGGTCGAGCAAGCCGGCATCCGCATAATCCCAGCGCCCACCAAAAAGCAGCGGAAGCACCACACTGTAATGGCGCACATTGGGAACACTGGCAATCAGCGTTCCCCCGTCGGCCAGATAAGCGCTCACCAGCCGGTCCACAACGGACCAGGGATCGACCATGTGTTCAAGCACATCCAGGCACAAAATGACGTTGAATTTTTCACCCGCCAGGGCGACGTCGCTGCGCTCAAAATCAGCCCAATGCACCTCGTCCGCATGTGCTCTGGCAGCCGCAGCAGCCCCTTCGGCAATTTCAATCCCCACGGTGTAGGATGCTTTTTGGGTTTGGCGAAGCCACCCCAAAGTGGCACCCGATCCACAGCCAAGCTCCAGAACCCGGCCACAGTGCTGCGGCAAAAGCGGCAGTATCTCTTTGCGCGCGTGCGCAAAATAATCGTCTGATTTATCCTGGTAACTTTGCATGTCTCAAATCGTCATGACCGACGGTGTGCGGTCAGTGTGCAAATGCCACATCCAGACCAAAACGCAGTAGTCTACGATGCTTCTCGCCAGCCAGGCCCAGGCAGCACCTTCAATCCCCAACCAGGAAATGGCAAAAAACACCAGTACGGCATAGGGCAGCAACTCTGCGCAATGCAACAGAGCCACCGATCTCACCTTGCCAACCGCCTGCAAAGCCGTGAACGGAATCTGGGCCACCGCATTCACCCCAAAAGCCACCAATAAAATCTGTGTCAAGTGTGAACTCTGCTGCGCCAGGTTCGCCCCCAACCACACCGCCAGCGCCCACGGTGTCATCCAGCAACCTATCAACACCAGGATCGTCACCACCACCGCGCTCAGCCAACTCGACTTGGTCACCAGCCGATGTGCCCTGCTGGCAGCGCCCGGATCCGCGGCTGCCGCCAGGCTGGACAACCGGGTCAATTCTGGCAACAGCACGCTGCACAACGCAGCAACCAGCACGGGCAAACGTGACACCAGATCAAAGGGCACGGCATAAGCCGTGACCGCACTGGCAGTCAAGGTGGCCCCAATGACAAAGCGGTCAACATAAACAATGACCGGGCCAATCACATTGCTGACGGTGACCCACCCGCCAAAAGTCAACAGGCGACGCAGCCAGACACCGCTACCCGCCCTCAACAATACGGCGGTCATGCCCAGAAAACCATGCCCCGTCTGGTCTGCCACCAATTTCCATAACACCAACACATGCAAAGCCCTGACCAGCAGGATGCTGAGACACGCCCACACCAGACTGGGAACATAAACCGCCGTCATGCAGGGGCCGGCCACCAGCAGAACACCGGTCGGGATTCGCAACAAATTAAGCTGACGAAAAGCCCCCACACCCTCCAGATGGCCACGCAGGGAAGAAGACAACAGCAGCAAAGGCAAACTGGGCAACGTCCAGAGCAGGGCCTCAGCCACCTCCAGACGCAATTCGGAGGAGGACATCTGGAACGGGACACCCCAAGTGATCAGCCCCAACCCCAACATCGCCGCCGCCGCAACGCCCAGCCCCAACAGCAGTACTGAGGCCGATCCCAGCACATGCATCTCGTCAGGCCGTGCGCCGTCGCCTTCAGCCCGCAGCGCAGCAACCGCGACCGTCACCGCGCGGCCCAACCCCATATCCAGGAAGCTGAAATAACCAACGACAACCCAGACCAGCGACAACACACCCAAACGTTCCTGCCCCAGGTAACGCATCAACCAGGGCACGGCCAGCAGTGCCGCCAACATGGGCACAACCGTCCCCAGCAAGGACCAGACAGCCGAGCGGATCAGTGAGCGGTGAGAACGGGCGACGACCGACATGTCAACAATCAATAACGAGGCCCCGGCACGGACCGAAGCAGCAGGATAGACACTGAAAAAAAGGGCGCTGAGTAGCGCCCTGGGTCAGATTATCGCCGTTGCATCCGCCGCCTCAAAAATGGATCCCCTGCATCATCTGCTGCAACGCCATGGCCTCGGGAGACAATTTGGGCTTGGCCAGTTTGTCACCCGGTTTGGCCCCCTTGGCCGCACTCGAGTCCGGGAACATCCTGAAACTGGTGTTCATGGCAATTTGCGCCACCCGCGGCAACACCGCATGCAGGATTTGCCCGGTAATCCCCAGGCGTGTGGCAATCCGCACAGGCTTGAAGATACAGGCCTGGGCAATCATGTCAGCAGCCTCTTCCGGCGACAACGTGGGCACGTTGTTGTACAAGTTGGTTGGCGCAATCATGGGCGTGCGCACCAACGGCATGTTGATGGTGGTAAACGAGATCCCCTGGTCAGCAAATTCACTGCTGGCGCACCGCGTCCAGGCATCCAGCGCCGCCTTGGAAGCCACATAGGCACTGAAGCGAGGTGCATTGGTCAGCACACCAATCGAACTGATATTGACCACGTGTCCCTTGCGTTTGGCCACCATGCCTGGCAACAGCCCGGTGGTGACCCGCAGGCTACCGAAGTAATTGAGCTGCATGGTGCGCTCATAGTCATGGAAACGGTCATAACTGGACTCGATGGCCCGCCGGATGGAACGTCCGGCATTGTTGATCAGGAAGTCCACTCCCCCGTGATCAGCCAGCACCTGCTGTACAAACGCTTCACAATCGGTGGCATCCGCAATGTCGACCTTGTAGGGCACAAAAGCGTAGCCATTGGCCTTGGCTTCGGCACAGGCTGCATCCAGTTTGTCCTGATCACGTCCACAAATCAGCGTGATGGCACCCGCTTCGGCAAACTTGTGGGCGCTGGCCAGACCAATACCGGAAGACCCACCGGTGACCAGCACGACCTTGCCACCCACCGTACCACGCAGGCTGCGGTCGATGTGCAAGTCAGGATCCAGATGGCGCTCCCAGTAGTCCCATAAGCGCCAGGCGTAGTCCTTGAGGTTCGGACAGGCAATGCTGGTTCCCTTGAGCGCCGCCAGGGTATCGCGGCAATCAAAACGCGTGGGGTAATTGACAAACGTCAACATATCCTCAGGCAGTCCCAGGTCCGTCATGATGGCGTTGCGCACCCGGCGCACCGGAGCCAGTGCCATCAGGCCTTTGGTGATGCTGCGCGGAATGAATCCGAGCAGGGCCGCATTCACAAACAGATTCATCTTGGGCGCATGCGCGGCACGGCTGAAAATGTCCAGCACATCACCCACACGGTAACCCACCGGGTCCACCAGGTGATAACACTTGTGATCAATGTCCTTCTGATGGCTGATGGCCGCCAGGGCATCCACCACGAAGTCCACCGGCACAATATTGATCCGCCCCCCCTCCAGCCCGATCGAGGGCATCCAGGGCGGCAACAACTGACGCATGCGCTGGATGAGCTTGAAAAAGTAATATGGCCCGTCAATCTTGTCCATTTCCCCGGTGGTGCTGTCTCCCACCACCATGGCAGGCCGGTAGACCGACCACGGCACCTTGCACTCGGCGCGGACGATTTTTTCGCTTTCATGTTTGGTCATGAAATACGGGTGGTCGTAGTTTTCGGCCTCGTCAAACATGTCCTCTCGGAACACGCCCTCGTACAAACCGGCAGCAGCGATGGAACTCACATGATGGAAATGGCCGGCATCCACCGCTTTGGCCAGTTCCACCGTATTTCGGGTGCCGTCGATATTGACTTCGATCTGGCTGGCTTCATCCGCACCCAGGTCATAAATGGCCGCCAGGTGGTAAAAATGATCCACCTTGCCCTTGAGCTGTTTGACATCCGTCGCCGACACCCCCAGTTTTTTCTGAGTCAGATCCCCAAAAATCGGCACCAGCCGTGCAGCACTGACCCCACAAAACTCACGCAGAGCCTTGACCTTGTCTTCACTCTCCTGACGAATCAGGACAAATACCACGCTGCCCTTGCGCTCCAGCAACTTCTTGACCAGCCGTTTGCCAATAAAACCCGTTGCACCCGTTACGAAATATTGCATAAGTCATCTCCAGTTCAGACGGCCATTTTGGCCCGAACCACCCGGCCTTGCATTCAGCGTAAACCCGCAGCCAGCCTAGAGAGCCATGCTCAAATTAGGAAGCAGCACCTACACCTTGCGGGCATTGGCATCTAAAGTGCGAGCCATGCATGGGGCATCACACCATGCAGCTGTTTTCACCCTCGTACTTAACCGGAGCGCACCATGGTCACCAAACTCAAAAAGTCCACCCCAGCCAAAAAATCCGTCACCAGCAAAAAGGCCGGTTCCCCGCTGAGCAGCTCAGTCAAGGACTCGGCCCAACAAATCTGGCAAGCCGGCCTGGGTGCCTTCACCAAAGCCCAGACCGAGGGTACCAAGGCATTTGAAGCCCTGGTCAAGGAAGGCGTGAGCTTCCAGCGCAAGACCCAGTCTGCGGCTGAAGAAAAAATCACTGAAGCCACACAAAAAATGACCAGCATGGCCACCGATATTTCCAGCAAAGCCTCCGGCCAGTGGGACAAGCTGGAAAGCATTTTTGAAGACCGCGTTGCCAAGGCGCTCAACAAATTGGGGGTGCCCTCTGCCAAGGACATCAATGCGCTGATTGCCCGCATCAACGAACTCAACGCCAGCGTGCAGAAATTGGCCCCCGCCAAAGTGACGGCGAAAGCCCCGTCCAAGGCACCCGCCAAGGCCGCCACAGCCGCCAAACCAGTGGCCAAAAAGCCGGCGGTCAAATCAGCCGTCAAACCGGCAGCCAAAAAAGCCGCACCGCGCAAGGCACCAGCGGCCCCCGCTGCTGAGGTAAACCCTGACTGAGAAAAAGCACGATCGGTCTTAAACTGACGGCTTATGAAAAAGCCAACAAGGTCTTCTCCCAAAATTGCTTTGGCGCTGGCGGGGGGTGGCCCCTTGGGGGCCATCTATGAAATCGGCGCGCTTTGCGCCTTGCAGGAATCCCTCAAAGGCATCGACTTCACCCGCCTGCAGCACTATGTGGGCGTCTCAGCCGGCGGGTTTATCGCTGCCGGCCTGGCCAATGGCATCACACCGCAGCAGTTGTTCGCACTCTTCATTGAAGACCGCAAACACCAGACCGAAGCCTTTGACCCGGCCTGGCTGCTCAAACCCGCTTTCGCCGAGTTTTTCTCTCGCTCCCTGCTGTTACCCGAATTGATGCTCAAGGGAGCATGGCACAGCACCTTGGGGCGAAAATCGTTGATGCGCACGCTCGAGCGCATGAGTCCGAGCCTGCCAACCGGCATTTTTTCAAACGCGCAGATTGATGTTGAATTGACCCGTCTGTTTTCGCGCGCCGGGCGCAGCAACGACTTTCGTCAACTCAAAAGCCGTTTGACGCTGGTGGCCACCCATCTGGACAGCAGCAAAGCCGTGGCCTTTGGCCGCACCGGCTGGGACCACATCCCCATTTCCAAGGCCGTGCAAGCCAGCGCTGCGCTGCCGGGACTGTTTCCACCCGTCGAGATTGACGGCCAGCATTTTGTCGATGGCGCACTGATCAAGACCATGCACGCCTCCATCGCGCTGGACGAAGGTGTGGACCTGATGTTGTGTCTGAACCCACTGGTGCCATTCGACGCCTCGGCACCCGCGTCGGCGGGTGAATCGGCAACACCCTGGGCGGCGCCCGAGCCGATCCCACGGATTGCAGACGGAGGCCTGCCGGCCGTGCTGAGCCAGACCTTCCGCTCATTGATCCACTCCCGGCTGCTGCTGGGACTGAAACACTACGAACAGGCTTATCCCAACACCGACATCGTGCTGATCGAGCCCAACCACCGCGACCCCGAGCTGTACTTGGCCAACACCTTCAGCTACAGCCAACGCCGCCATCTGGCCGAACACGCCTACCAACAAACGCGCCAGCTGTTGCGCTCACGCCAGACCAATCTGGCCGCCAAACTGGGCTACCACGGCATCACCCTCAACCATGCCGCGCTCGATGATGTGCACCGTCACCTGTGTGCCCCCCGGCGGCCACCAGCACGCATTGGCCAGGCGCTGACCAAACTGCACAACCTGATGGACAACCTGAATCAGGTTGTCAGCGCCGCCGAACCCAAAAGCGACCCTACATGGTAAAAAAAGCGCCGCGCCGCACCGCCGAACGCATTCTGGAAGTGACGCTGGCGCTGTTCAACCGCTTTGGCGAACCCAACGTCTCCACCACCCTGATTTCAGCTGAGCTGAACATCAGTCCGGGCAATCTGTATTACCACTACCCAGCCAAGGACGAGCTCATCAACGCCTTGTTTGACCGCTTCGAGCGTTCACTCAACGATCTGCTTAATGCCGGTGATGACGTGCGCAATGTGGAAGACGCCTGGTTTTTCATGCACACCCTGTTTGAGTTGATCTGGCAATACCGCTTCCTGTACCGCGACCTGAACGACCTGCTGAGCAAAAACCGGCGGCTGGAAACCCATTTCCAGTCCATCCTCAAAAACAAGACCCGTGCCGTCAAGGCCCTGCTCGATGGCATGCGCCGCAGTGGCGCGCTGCAGATGGATTCGCGGGAGCTCGATGCCACCGCCACCAGCATGGTGGTGGTGCTGACCTACTGGCTGAGTTTTGAATACGTGCGCGACCCGCGCAACGCCCTGGAAGTCAGCAATGCCCAAGGTGCCCTGCTGCGTGGCGCGCAGCACGTGCTGAACCTGATGGTGCCCTACCTGGAACCCGGGCAAAGAACGCATCTGATCAAACTCTCAGATGCCTACAATAACAAGGAACAGCCCACATAAAAACAGGTTTGAGGAGACCGACATGGCCAAGTGGAGTGCCTTCCCCTACGCAGGTGACTACGACTTTGACGCTGCCAGCGTCAAAAAGAAGTGGGCCAGACTGCACGCCGGTGACCTCGAACCCCTGCCCAGCAACAACGACCTGCTGCAGGCCTGGGCACATTTTCACAACGGCGAGTTCCAGAAAGCAGCGACCCTGGGCCTGGACCTGGGCCTGATGGGGCTGAACGTCGCCAACAAGGCAGCCTGTGTTTACGCCACTTACCTGGAAAAACAGGAAACCCAGCGCCTGGCCCTGTTTCAGGAAGTGGCCGAGCGCGCCGAGGAACAGATCGAACGCGACCCCCACAACCTCAACGCCCGTTACTGGCGCGCCTACGCACTGGGGCGCTACAGCCAGGGCATCAGCGTGGCCAAGGCGCTGGCGCAAGGCCTGGGCACCAAGGTCAAGGCCGACCTGGAGCACGTCATCCAACATCAACCCAACCACGCCGACGCTCATATCGCGCTGGGCAGCTTTCACGCCGAGGTGATCGACAAGGTCGGCTCACTGATCGGCGCGATGGCCTACGGTGCCAACAAGGACACCGGGCTCAGCCTGCTGACCCGTGCACTCAAACTCAATGTGGAATCGGCGTTTGGCATGGTGGAATACGCCCATGCCATGCTCATGCTCGGCGGTGAGGACATGCTCAACGAAGCCACCCGCCTGTACCGGCAGGCGGCCCGCGCCAGACCGATCGATGCCATGGAGCGGCTGGACGTGGAGTTGGCCAAATCCGAGCTACTGACCTGACAAGTTGCAAAAAAATACGATGATTTTGGCCTCTATCCCACGTATTTAAAGCACTTATAGCTATAATTTATATAGCAATTTCACCCCAAGGAAGCATCAGTGTCAGCAGCTTGAGTTTGTTGAACTCGGGTTCAAACTCATCGATGATGGCTTGCGGATTCGGACACAGGGTGCTGTCGCTGATGATGCCAAACTGCACCCCGCCGCCATAACTCAGGATCGACACGCCCAGGCCGACGGTGCCGGACTGCGGCACCCAGAACAGCGTCTGCTCCAGCGTCGAGCCACAGAACTTGAGCTTGTCCCGCGGACCGGGCACATTGGTCATCACCGCCGTGGTTTTCCTGGAGAACAGACTCAGCATGGCGTCCTGCGCCGGCTTGATCAGCAGTCCAGCCACCGCCAACAACGCAAACGCCAGCAAGGGCTGCATGCTGCCTTTGAGTTCACCCATGCGGCGGCGCACTTCATACACCCGCGCCAGTGGATGTTCGGTCCCGATCGGCAACACCACCGGCGCCAAACCAAACTGGTTGCCCAGCTTGTGTGCCTGGTCCATCGGTCGCAGATTCACCGGCACCATGGCGCGAATCTCCTTGCCATCGACCACATCGCCATGGGACCTCAGATACTTGCCGATCGCCCCGGCCACACATGCCAGCAGCACATCATTGATGGAACAGTGCAGTGCCTTGCCAATGGCTCGCACCTCGTCCAGTGGAATCGGCTGGCACCACGCCACCCGCTTGGCCTGGCCCGGCGTGCCCTTGAGCCGGGTGGGTGAGTCATCGGCCATCAAGGCCAGTGCCGTGCCGTCACGCAGCACCTGGTACGCCAGCTTGGCGATCTCCGAGGACCCCGCCACGCCTTTGGAAAAGCCCTGGGACACCAGCTTGTCCAGCAGCGTCCTGGGGTCGCCCATGGCGCTCAGCGCCTGCGCCGCCCCAGCGCCAGCGGCGTCCAGCGTCTTCACCGCCGCCACGGTCAACGGCTCGATCAGGGTGTGTGACATCCACTCTTCTGCCGACTCCCAGCCGCCGCTGGGCGCTTCCTTGACCCGGCGCTTGGGTGGCTCGGTGCCGCCATCCACCAGAGACTGCGTCACCGCAATCAGCGCCAGACCATCGGCAATGCAGTGGTGAATGCGCACCAGCAGGGCCGAGCCGCCGTCGTAGTGCTCCACCAGCCGGAAATCCCACAGCGGCCGATCCGGGTCAAGCGGCTGCAGCGCCAGTTCGCCCAGCCGGGCCTGCAGTGCACGCTCGGGCTCGGTCCGGGCCAGGGCCGGCAGCTTTTCGCGCAGCACATGGTGCCTGATGTCAAAGTGGCTGTCCTCGACCCAGCTGGCACCGGTCGCATCCTGGCGCACCTTCTGCAAAAAGCGCGGGTACTTCAGCAGCCGCTCTTCAATGCGCTGGCAGACCGCCGCGTAGCTGACCGCCGGCTTGATGATCCACACCCCCATGATCATCATCAGGTTGCTGGGGCTGTCCATGCGCAGCCAGGCAGTGTCAACCTTGCTCATGCGCTCCGTCCCTACCGGACCATGCTGCGGGCTGGTCGGTGCGGCGGCAGGCTGAGGACGTGAAATTCGTGTGACCATAACAACTCTTTTCGGGAAGGTTCTCTATTTTGAGAGCAAAACGCCCTTTAAGATACCGCGCACTTACCCCAATACGGGGCGCCGATCAACCCAACTCACGCATCACCATGTCCGATCTGAAAAGCCAATTTGAAGCCGCTGTTGCCAACTCCAAAAACCTCAGTGAACGCCCAGACAACATGACGCTGCTGAAGCTCTACGCCCTGTACAAACAAGGCAGCACAGGTGACAACACCGAGAAAAAACCCGGTTTCACCGACATGGTGGGCCGTGCCAAATGGGATGCCTGGAACGCCCTCAAGGGCACGACCAGCGACGACGCCATGCAGCAATACATCGACCTGATCGAGTCGCTGAGCTGATCAGTCGGCTTTGCCTTTGCCCGGTTTGGCCTTGGGGGCCAGCAGGGCATCGAGCTGCCGCACAATCTCGGCCTCGATGGTGTGCTTGAAAGCGCCCACCAGAAACCCGAGATGGGCACGCAGCTCAAAATGGCTGGCACCGACGTCCAGCGTGCCCGTCACCCCCGAGCGGGAAAACGCCACCTCGTCACAGGTATCCCCCTCGGCATAAACACATTCCATGCCAAATTCGGCCTCGACCTGCTCGGCCCATTTGAAGGCGATCTTGCGGGCTTTGCCCATGCCCAAGGAATGCTCGCGAACGATGTGTAAGTCAGCCAAGGTGTTGCTCCAGTGCCCATTGTTTGAGTAAACCGGCACGTTCCTGCGCCGGATGTTGCGCCAGTTGTCTGACCGCATCATAAAACCGCAGCCAGTCGCGTCCTTGCTGGACAAACAGCGCCTCAAATCCCGGCACCAGCTCATCGTAGGCAGCCTGGGCGCCAAAAGCAGCGTTATTGGCCTGCGCCACCCAGGGGTCATAACCGCTGTAGCCGCCCCAGCTCTGTTTGAGCGCCGCATAGTTGTTTCTGAAAATTCGCATTGCTTCGTTTTTCATAGCAATGTGTGCTGGATTGACGTGGGATAGAGGCTTATTTTCCTCATAAATACGTGCCAATTGTTGGCGCGTGGCCCGGGTCAGCGCGCGAAATTGCTGGCGGCGCAGGTCCGAGGCCAGATAGGCCTGTCTGGCCTCGGGGGTGGCCCGCGTGGCCAGCCAGTGCTCGGCCCCCAGCCGTTCCACCGCGGTGGCAAACGATTCGTTGAACACCGTGTCGTCGGCCACATACACCACCTGGTGCGCCAGCTCATGGAACATCAGGCGCGCCAGCTCCCCTTCCGGGTAGTTCACAAAGGTGTTCAGCAGCGGGTCGCCGCCGAGCCAGTTCATCCAACCCAAGGTCGAATAGGCGGGTACGCCATACACCGTCACCTCCAGCCCTTGGGCGCGCAACTCGTCCGCCTGCGCCTGGGCATCAGCCTCGTCAAAATAACCCCGGTAACCCACACAGCCAGCCACCGGGAAACACCAGGTTTTCAAGGTCAGCGACCAGGGCGGCGCGGCCACCACGTTCCACACCACATAACGACGCTGCAAATCGGCAAACCGCTGGTAACTGGCGTTGTCGGGCAGATGCAGTTCCACCACCGAAAAATGGCGCATGACCTGCACCAGGCGCAAACGTTCACGCAAGGGCGCCGGGGTCCGGGCGTCATCCAGCCAGTCGGCCATCGGCCGCGCCGCCTGCATCAGCTTGAAGTGGCCACCGACCGACTGGGCGTAGTAGCGGGTGTCGGCGCAGGCACTCAGCGCCAGCGCCACCCACAACAGGCCCCAACGTGCCAGCGTCATCACACCGCCCGCCACGCCGGACACGGCGGTGTAGGATCAGGCTGGCAACACCGCCACCCATCCGTCAACCCAGAACAATCCATCACCATGCTTTACAAGTTCAAATCCAAAGCCACCGGGGACGTGATTATGTTGCAACCCAACGGGCAGCGCGTGCTGGAAATCATCGGCAAACACAGCGCCGCCGAACCGAGCATCAAAGGCATTTTGCTGCCTGAGCACATGCCACAGGCGCTGGCAGCGCTGGAAGCAGCCATCCTGGCGGAAGAAGCGGCCCGCCGCGAGGCCGTCGCCCAGGCGCAGGCCGAGCAGTTGCCGGCACCCCGCTTTGACGCCGTGAGCCTGCACCAGCGTGCCCTGCCCTTCATGGACATGATGCGTCAGTGCCTGAAGGCTGACGTGGCCATCACCTGGGGTGTCTGAAGCCTGCCGCGCCGCTCACTGGTAACTGCGGGCGTCTTCGATCACCTTGCCGTCGTTGGGCAGGGAGCCGGGCAGCACCACCTCGACCTGCCCGCGCAGTTTGGTGACTTCGCGGATGGCATCGGTCAACTTGGCGGCCAGATTGTCCGGGCCGCTGCAGGCGCTCTCGACCTTGAGCGTCATGCTGTCGTTGGCCATCTCTCCGGTCACCACCAGCCGGGCGCGCGCCACCTCGGGGAAACGTTTGACGATCTGGTCCACCTGCCCCGGGTGCACAAACATGCCACGAATCTTGGTGGTCTGGTCAGCCCGGCCCATCCAGCCCTTGATGCGGCTGTTGGTGCGCCCGCTCGGACACGGGCCCGGCAGGATGGCTGACAGGTCACCGGTGCCAAAACGAATCAAGGGGTAAGTCGGATTCAGCGTGGTGACCACCACCTCCCCGACCTCGCCGGGGGCCACCGGGTCGCCCGTGCCGGGGCGGACAATCTCCAGCAGCACTCCCTCATCCATCACCAGCCCTTCACGGGCTGTGGTTTCATACGCGATCAAGCCCAGATCGGCAGTGGCGTAACACTGGTAACCCGTCACACCACGGGCCGCAAACCAGTCACGCAGGCTGGGCGGAAACGCTTCGCCGCCAAACATGGCCTTGGTCACACTGGGCAGTGCCACCCCCATCTCGGCAGCCTTTTCCAGAATGATTTTCAGGAAACTGGGGGTCCCGATGTAACCCGCCGGCTTCAGGTCGGCCATCGCCTGCACCTGCTGCTCGGTCTGGCCGGTGCCGCCAGGAAACACGGTACAGCCCAGGGCATGGGCTCCGGTTTCCATCATCGAACCGGCAGGCACAAAGTGGTAGCTGAAGCTGTTGTGGATCAGCTCGCCGGCGCGAAAACCCGCCGCGTGAATGGCCCGTGCCATGCGCCAATAGTCGCGCGCGGTGCCCTCGGGCTCGTAAATCGGGCCAGGGCTGGCAAACACCCGCGGCATCTGGGCGCCAAATCCTGCAGCGCTGAAGCCACCGAACACACTGGCACCACGGCCACGGCTGGCCAGCTGCAGCTCCAGCAGTTCATGCTTGCGCGTCACCGGCAACTGCGCCAGCGCGGCGCGACTGGTCACGCTGGCCGGATCGACATCTTTCAAAATCTCGGCAAAGGCGCTGGAAGCCAGTTTGGCATGGGCCACCTGCATCGGCAACGCAGTCAACAGTGCGGCTTCGCGCACCTGCGGTTCACGCGTTTCCAGCGCGTCAAAATAGTCGGTCATGGTTATGGTCCTGAGTAAAACGGCCCTAGGCCAGCCAACGTTTGCGGCGCTTGTAACTCTTCACATCCTTGAAGCTCTTGCGCTCCCCGCCGCCCATGCCCAGATAGAACTCTTTCACGTCTTCGTTGTTGGCCAGGTCTCTGGCGGCGCCATCCATCACCACACGGCCAGATTCCATGATGTAGCCATAGTCGGCGTATTTCAGCGCCATGTTGGTGTTCTGCTCGGCCAGCAAAAAGGTGACTTTTTCCTTCTGGTTGAGGTCTTTCACAATCTCGAACACCTCTTCCACGATCTGCGGCGCCAGCCCCATGGACGGCTCATCGAGCAGCACCATGCTGGGGTTGGTCATCAGCGCCCGGCCAATGGCACACATCTGCTGCTCGCCCCCCGAGGTGTAGGCGGCCTGGCTGGTGCGCCGGGTCTTGAGCCGCGGGAAATAGGCGTAGACCTTCTCCAGATTGGCGGCAATCTCGCCCTTGTCCCTGCGGGTATAGCTGCCGGTGAGCAGGTTTTCCTCGATCGTCAGGTGCGCAAAACAATGACGCCCCTCCATCACCTGCACCACGCCACGTTGCACCAGATCCGCTGGCGACAGGTTTTCGATGCGCTCACCCCGCAACTCGATCGAGCCCTTGGTGACCTCGCCACGCTCGCCACGCAACAGGTTGGACACTGCGCGCAAGGTGGTGGTCTTGCCCGCACCATTGCCCCCCAGAATGGCCACGATGTCGCCCTCGGGCACATTCAGCGACACGCCTTTCAAGACCAGAATGACGTGGTTGTAGATGACCTCGATGCCATTGACGTTGAGAACGATATTTTTGGATTCACTCATGTGCTGGTTCCGTGTGACCTGGAAAACTGGGTATGTGCCAACTGAAAACGTGGTGACACCACCCTTTCAGTTGGCGACTCCATCGAGTCGCCTCCTTGTCCTGCTGACAAGGCACGCGGCGCTTTCTAGAAGCGGCCCCGCGTGACCTCTTGACCTCACAACGCTCAGGACTGGCAGTCAGCCGGCGTGCGTGGTGTCAGCTTCTTGTCGGTGGCGTATTTGGCCGCTGTCTTCTTGACCAGTGGCTTGAGGATCTGCTCGTCAGCCTGCAGCCAGTCGGAACTGAAAGCCCACTTCTTGCCGTCCCAGGTATGCACCCGAGCCCAGTTGGAGCCCATGTGGTCGGCACAGGTGGTGCTGATCGGGCGCATGACACCGGCAAAACCGAGGGCGTCAAGCTTCTTCTGGTCCAGCGCCAGGTTTTCGTAACCCCAGCGCGCCTGCTCGGCCGAAACCCACTTGCCCTTGCCAAAACGTTCCTGGGCACGGCGCACCCCTTCCACCGCCAGCATCGCACTCATGGCGCCACGCATGTACAGCACCTGGCCCACTTCCTCCTTCGGACCAGCGCCCTGGCCCTTGGCATGGACCTTTTCCAGGATTTCCTTCACCACGGCAGACTGTGGCTCGGCGCCATGCTGCATGGTCACCGCGTTGTAGCCCTTGGCGCCTTCACCCACGTCCTTCACGTCAGGCTCGGCACCCGACCACCACACGCCATACATCTTGTCGCGCGGATAACCGGTGGCCTGCGCCTCTTTCAGGGCGGTAGAGTTCATCACACCCCAGCCCCACAGCAGCACGTAATCGGGCTTGGCCTGACGCACTTGCAGCCAGGTGGCTTTCTGGTCGACACCAGGGGCGGTCACCGGCAACAACTGCAGGTTGAAACCGTGCATGGCGGCGCGCTCCTGCAGCAGCGGAATGGGTTCCTTGCCATACGGGGAATCGTGGTAGACCAAGGTGATCTTCTTGCCCTTGAGCTTGTCCAGACCGCCTTCTTTCTTGCCAATGGTCTGCACCAGGGCATCGGCTGCCAGCCAGTAGGTGCCGGCCAGTGGGAAGTTCCACTTGAACACCAGGCCGTCCTGGCTTTCGCTGCGGCCATAACCGGCAGTGATCAGCGGAATCTTGTCCCCCGGCGCCTTTTCGGTCAGGGCAAAAGTGATGCCGGTCGACAGCGGCTGGAACACCGTGGCCCCTCCGTTTTTGCCTTTCAGGCGCTCATAACACTCCACCCCACGCGCCGTGTCATAAGCCGTTTCACACTCTTCGTAAACAATCTTGACCCCGTTGATACCACCGCGCGCATTGGTCAATTTCATGTAGTCGGCATAACCATTGGCCCATGGCACACCGTTGGGTGCGTAAGGACCGGTGCGGTAGGGCAGCCCCGGAAAAAACTGCTCCTTGGCCTGTGCGTAGGCGCCGGCGCCAACGGCGGCCAGCAGGCTGGCCAGGACGATGTTGCGAATTTTCATGAAAGTCTCCTAAAGAATCGACACTCACGTGCCTGTGGTTAACGAACGGAAAACACCATCGAGTCAATGCGGGAAAGGCCAAAGCCGCAGTTTTTGTTTGCCAATGGACCAAAGTTTGGCCAGCCCGTGAGGCTCCACGATCAGGAACCAGACAATCAGCGAACCAAAAATGATGAGTTCGGCATGTGAGATGCCGGAGGTCGAAATCGCGATGCCGAACAAGCCACCCACCAGGGGCAAAAACTGGTTCAGGAAAATCGGCAGGACGACGATGAACGCAGCGCCAAAAAAGCTGCCCATGATGGAGCCCATGCCACCAATGATGACCATGAACAGCAGCTTGAACGACAAGTCCACCGAAAACGCCGCTGGCTCCCAGGAGCCCAGGTAAACAAAGCCCCACAACGCACCGGCCACTCCGACAATAAAGGAACTCACGGCAAACGCGGTCAGCTTGGCGTACATCGGGCGAATGCCGATCACGCTGGCTGCCACGTCCATGTCACGGATGGCCATCCATTCCCGGCCAACGGCGCTACGCACCAGATTCTTGGCCAGCAGCGCCATCACCGTCAGGATCGACAGGCACAGCAGGTACTTGGACACCGGGCTGTCAATCGTCAGGCCAAACACCTGCAGGCCCGAGACCGACACCGACCCCGAGGGCGCGTCGTTGGTAAACCACTTGATGCGCAGAAACATCCAGTCGCTGAAAAACTGTGCCGCCAACGTCGCTACCGCCAGATACAACCCCTTGACGCGCAAACTGGGCAAGCCAAACAGAATGCCAAACGCTGCGGCACAACTGCCGCCCAAAATCAGCGCGGCCAGCATCGGCATACCCGGCACCCGGACAAAAAAGTTGAACGCGGCGTAAGCCCCCACCGCCATGAAGGCGCCGGAACCGAGAGAAATCTGGCCGCAATACCCGACCAGGATATTCACCCCCAGCGCCGCCAGCGACATGATCAAGAACGGAATCAGAATGGCGCGGAACATGTAGTCACTGCCCAGGAAGGGGACCAGCAAAAATGCTGCCGCAATGATCGCCAACACCGCCCAGCGGTCCTGGGTAATCGCAAAGATCTGCTGATCCGCGCGGTACGAAGTCTTGAATTGGCCGTTTTCTCTGTAAAACATGATGCTCTTTATGGAATGGTTGACAACACCTGCGATCAGACGCGGTCAATGATTTTTTCGCCGAACAGGCCCTGCGGCCGGTACAGCAGGAACAGCAAGGCCAACACGTAGGCAAACCAGATTTCAATACCGCCCCCCACATAAGGGCCCAGAAACACTTCGGACAACTTCTCGCCCACGCCGATGATCAGACCACCAATGATGGCGCCCGGCACCGAAGTCAGCCCGCCCAAAATCACCACCGGCAAAGCCCGCAGGGCCACGGTGGTCAGTGAAAACTGCACCCCAAGCTTGCTGCCCCAGATCATGCCGGCCACCAGTGCCACCACCCCGGCCACGCACCAGACAATGACCCAGATGCGGTTGAGCGGAATACCGATACTCTGCGCCGCCTGGTGGTCATCGGCCACAGCGCGCAGCGCCCGGCCTGTCACGGTCTTCTGGAAAAACACCGTCAGCAGCCCCACCAGCACGGCGGCGATCACGGCGGCATACAGGTCTTCCTTGTTGATCAGGATGCCGCCCTCAAACAGGCTCTCGAACGCCAGGATCGGCTCCTTGGGCATGCCGACGTCAATCTTGTAGATGTCGCTGCCAAAAATGGTCTGACCGATGCCATCCAGGAAGTAGCTGATGCCCAAAGTGGCCATCAACAGGGTGGTGCCCTCCTGGTTCACCAGATGGCGCAGCGCCAGCCGCTCGATCAGCCAGGCCACCCCGAACATCAGCACCCCCGCCCCGACAAACGCCAGCAGGTTGGCCACAAAACCACTGGTAATCCCGGCATACAACGGAATCCATTCAGAAAACCGGGCCATCGCCAACGCGGCAAACAACACCATGGCCCCCTGGGCAAAATTGAACACCCCCGAGGCTTTGTAAATCAGCACAAAACCCAGCGCCACCAGCGAATACAGCATGCCGGCCATCAGGCCGCCCAACAGTGTTTCTACGAAAAATCCCATGTTGTTCTTCCTTAATGTCCGGTGCCCAAATAGGCGCTGATCACCTCTTCGTTGTTGCGGACTTCATCGGGTGTCCCGTCACCGATTTTTTTGCCGTAGTCCAGCACCACCACCCGATCGGAAATATCCATCACCACCCCCATGTCGTGTTCGATCAGCACAATGGTGGTGCCGAACTCCTCATTCACATCCAGCACAAAGCGGCTCATGTCCTGCTTTTCTTCCACGTTCATGCCGGCCATCGGCTCATCCAGCAGCAGCAGCTGCGGCTCCATCGCCAGGGCACGCCCGAGGTCCACACGTTTTTGCAGGCCATAAGGCAGCTGGCCGACCGGCGTCTTGCGGTAGGCCTGGATTTCGAGAAAGTCGATGATGTGCTCGACAAATTCACGGTGCTGCTCTTCTTCACGCTGGGCCGGGCCGATGCGCAGCGCCTGCAGAAACAGGTTGCTCTTGATGCGCAGGTTGCGCCCGGTCATGATGTTGTCGATGACGCTCATGCCCTTGAACAAGGCCAGGTTCTGGAACGTGCGGCCAATGCCCATGGTGGCGACCTGGTGGCTGTCCATGTGGCTGAAGGTCTGGCCACGGAAAGTGATCGCACCTTGCTGCGGCCGGTAAACCCCGTTGACGCAGTTCAGCATGGAACTCTTGCCCGCGCCATTGGGGCCGATGATGGCGCGCACCTCGTGCTCGCGCACATTGAACGAAATGTCGGTCAGCGCCTTGACACCGCCGAAACTCAGGGAAATGTTCTTGACGTCAAGAATGACGTCGCCGATTTGTTTTGTCGCCATGGTTTTGACTTGTAGATTCAGGCTGCCGCTTTGACCGGCGCAAAGGTTTTGGCGTCTTCGATCGCCAAGGTCGCGCTGACACTGCCGGTGCGGCCGTCTTCAAACTTGACCTGGGTTTCGATGAACTGGCTGGTTTTGCCGCCATACAGGGCATCCACCAGCACATCGTATTTTTCGGCGATGAAGCCGCGGCGCACTTTGTTGGTACGGGTCAGCTCACCATCGTCGGCATCGAGTTCCTTGTGCAGCACCAGGAAGCGGCTCACCTGACTGCCCGCCAGCAGGGCGTCCACGCTCAGATCGGCATTGACCTTTTCCACACAGTCCTTGATCAACTGATACACCTCGGGCTTTTGCGCCAGATCGGTGTACCCGGCGTAGGGCAGATTGCGCCGCTCGGCCCAGTTGCCCACCGCTTCGAAGTCGATGTTGATCATGACGCAGACCTTTTCCCGCCCGTCGCCATAAGCCACCACTTCCTTGATGTGCGGGAAGAACTTGAGCTTGTTTTCCACATACTTGGGCGCAAACATGGCCCCATCGTTGGCCCCGCCCTTGAGACGGCCCACGTCCTTGACACGGTCGATGATCTTCAGGTGCCCCTGCGCGTCGAGGAAACCGGCATCACTGGTGTGGTACCAGCCGTCGGCGGTCAGCACCTCGGCGGTGGCCTCGGGGTTCTTGAAGTAGCCTTTGAGCAGACCGGGCGACTTCACCAGAATCTCGCCGTTGTCGGCCACCTTGATCTCCACCCCCTTGCACGGCACCCCGACGGTGTCAGCACGCGCTTCGTTGTCGGGCTGCAGGCAGACAAACACCGCGGTTTCGGTTGACCCGTAAAGCTGTTTCAGATTGACCCCGATGGAGCGGTAGAAACTGAACAGATCCGGCCCGATCGCTTCACCGGCGGTGTAGGCCACCCGCACGCGGCTGAAGCCGAGGTTGTTGCGCAGCGGGCCATACACCATGAAGTCACCCAGCGCATACAGCAGGCGGTCAGCCACCGGCACCGACTTGCCGTCCATCAACGCCGGGCCAACCCGTTTGGCCACCCCCATGAAGTAGTGAAACATCCGGCGCTTGAAGGCGCCGGCATCCTCCATGCGGATCATCACGCTGGTGAGCAAACCTTCAAACACCCGTGGCGGGGCAAAGTAGTAAGTCGGCCCCACCTCCTTGAGGTCGATCGTCACCGTGGCAGCCGACTCCGGGCAGTTCACCACGTAACCACAGCTCAGCCATTGCGCATAACTGAAGATGTTCTGGCCGATCCAGGCCGGCGGCAGATAGGCCAGCACGTCTTCGGCGTGGGTGAGCCGGTCGAACTCGGCCCCGGCGCGGGCCCGGTTGAGCAAGGTGTCATGGGTGTGCACCACCCCCTTGGGGTTGCCGGTGGTGCCCGAGGTGAAGAACATCGCCGCCACATCATCGGGCTGGACCTTGGCCACCTCGTTTTTGAAGAACTCCGGGTGCACAGCGGCGAAGGCCTTGCCCGCCGCAATCAGCTCATCCACCGCCGCCAGACCGGGCTCATCGTAATTGCGCAGGCCGCGCGGATCGTCAAAATAGATGTGCGCCAATTGCGGGCACTGGCTGCGGATCTCCAGCAGCTTGTCCACCTGCTCCTGATCTTCGGCAAAGGCAAACGCCACCTCGGCGTTGTTGAGCGGAAACACACACTCGAGCGCGGCCGCGTCCTGGTACAGCGCAATCGGCACCGCCCCCAGCGCTTGCACCGCCAGCATGGTGGCATACAGGCGCGGGCGGTTGGCCCCGATCACCACCATGTGGTCATGCTGGCGCAAACCAGCCTGGTGCAGACCACAGGCCAGGTGCTCTACCTGAACGGCCAGATCGGCCCAGCTGATGGCTTGCCAGATGCCGTATTCCTTCTCGCGCATGGCGGTGTCCTGCGGCCGCTGGCTGGCGTGGTTCAACAAAAGTTGCGGAAAAGTCGTCTGCATTGCGGCACCTTGTCTCCATGTCTTGACCAACCCGGCGCGAACCGGTGCTGGTGTGATGGGCCGGATAATAGAACCGGGTTTGACGTCAGGTTGTCATTTGGACGACAATTTGACCGCTTCCCGGTAGGTGTTTTCCCTGCTGATTCGGGTAATCCCCAACTCATTCTTGACATGCATCAAGACTTTTCACATGACCAAAGACGCCACCCTGCTCCAGCGCCGCCGCCGCCTCAATCCAGAGGAACTGGCTGAAATTCCTTGGCTGCAACTGCTCTCCCCCGAGGAGCGCGAGCGTGCCGAAGCTGACCTGCAGATCGCCAATGCGGAACCCGGCGACTACGTCTGCCGCACTGGCCGCCCGGTAACCTACTGGTTTGGCGTGGTGGACGGTCTGCTGAAGATGAGCAGCGACAACGCCGACGGCCAGACCGTGACCTTCACCGGCGTGCCGCCCGGCGGCTGGTTTGGCGAAGGCACGGCCCTCAAACGGGAAGCCTACCGCTACAACATCCAGGCGCTGCGCAAAAGCCTGGTGGCCGGCCTGCACGTCGACACCTTTCACTGGCTGCTGGACCACTCAATCGGCTTTAACCGCTTCATCACCAACCAGCTCAACGAACGGCTGGGCCAGTTCATTGCCGCACTGGAAATCGACCGCATGACCAACCCGGACATCCGCGTGGCCCGCAGTCTGGCGGCCCTGTTCAACCCGGTGCTGTACCCGGGCGTGGGTGAGGTGCTGCGCATCACCCAGCAGGAGCTGGCCTACCTGGTGGGCCTGTCGCGCCAGCGTGTCAACGAAGCCCTGACCACACTGGCCAGCCATGGCGCCATCCAGGTTGAATATGGCGGCGTGCGGGTGACCAACTTGCAGGCTTTGAGAACCGGTCAGTTTTAGCCGTCAAACACGATGTTTGTGCTGGCGGTGCGGGCGCAGCGGTGGATGGATTAAGCAAAAGAATGGTCTTTAGCCCGCATAAAATAACCACAATATGCTATCAATACAATAGCATAATCTCCGCCAGCTGCATGGTCGTGGCCACGGTGCGCTCCAGCGTGGCGGGACCATCGGGGGTGCACAGCGCAATCTCAAAGCAGGGTGCTTCGGGCGTGGCCACCTGCGGGTTCTTGCCCAGTTGCCGCATCAGGCGGTGGCTGGAGAATGCCAGCGCCATGCTGCCGGTTTCCAGCTCGCCGTAGTTCCCACAAAAATATCTGTATGCTGTTGTTTTTATTTTGTTTTCGGTACAAAATCCAATTCACTTGAAACATACCGAAATGCAAGAACTCAGCCCCGCCATCACCCGCCAGAGCATCGACGCCATCGCCGTCTTTGAAGCCTTGGAAGAAGCCACGGCGGAGGCTGCCCAGGTGCGGGGCGGCATGTACTGGCATGCGGGCCCGGCGTCGGCTCCCGACAGAAAGTACCTGGTGCGCACCACCCCTGCCGGGGCCGAAACCAGCCTGGGGCCGCAGACACCTGAAACGCAGGCCATCTACGACAAATTCACCCAGCGCAAACAAGCCAGCGCCGAGCGACTGGCCGGCCTGAAAGCCGCGCTGAACCAACACCAGCGCCTGAACCGCGCGCTGCGCGTGGGCCGGGTAGACCCGCTGGTGGTGGCGCTGCTCAACCGCCTGGCCAGCACCCAGCTCAGCGAGCACTTCCGGGTGGTGGGCACCCACGCACTCTATGCGTACGAAGCCGCCGCAGGCGTGCGGCTGGACGCCGACGCCTTGACCACGCGCGACATGGACCTGCTGTGGGACACCCGCAAACGCATCGTCTTCTCCACCCAGCTCGCGCGGGTGGACAGCTCCATGCTGGGCGTGCTTCAGAAAGTGGACCCCACGTTTCGCATGCGCCAGAGCCAAAAATACACCGCCGTGAACAAGGACGGTTTCGAGGTGGACATCATCCGCCGGGAGCAAACCGAAGACGACCCGCACCCCATCAAACTCAGCGATGCGGACGAAGACTTTGGGGTGGCCAAGGCCCAGCGCGCCAACGTGCTGCTGGACGCACCGGGCTTCACGGCGGTGATCTTTGCCACCAACGGCACCATGGCGCGCATGAACACCGTGCACCCCGCAACCTTCGTGTCCTTCAAACGCTGGCTGGCCGGGCAAGCGGGCCGCGACCCGCTCAAACGCCGCCGTGACGTGCTGCAGGCCGACGCCGTGCAAGTGCTGCTGGAACAGTATTTGCCACCGAATTAGTTGCCAAATTGGCCGCTAGCCCAGGTGGAATATGCGCAAGCAGCTACCAAAACAGTAGCAGCTACGCCATGGGCGTGCACAGCTCCACCAGAAAGCCGTTGATGTCGGCCACGTAGGCAATGGTCTGGCCCCAGGGCATGACCTCGACCGGGCGCATGGGCTTGGCCCCGGCGGCCAAGGCGCGCTCCAGCGCGGCGGGTACGTCGGGCGTGCACAGCGCAATCTCGAAGCACGGCGCTTCGGGCTTGGCCGCCTGCGGGTTCTTGCCCAGCTGCTGCATCAAGCGGTGGCTGGAGAACGCCAACGCCGTGCTGCCGGTTTCCAGCTCGCCGTAGTCCCCGCTTTCGTGCAGGAAGCGTGTGGTCAGGCCGAATGCGGCTTCGTAGAACTGGAGTGTGGCGGGGACGTTGGGGACGTAGAGGATGGTGTAGCCGAGTTGCATGGGGGCTCCAGTAGAGGGTGTCTTGATCCTTCAGCTCTGCAAACTTAGCTGCCATTGTGGGGTTGCCGCGTGTGAGCTTTTTGATCGTCAGGTCGTCGGCCTTGTCGTTGGCCAGGCGCAGGTTGTTGGCGGACTTGTGCAGCGCTTCCTTGGTTTTCTCCAGGTCTTTGATGGCTTCGTCGATGCGCTTCACGGCTTCTTCAAAGCCTTCGGAGGCCAGGCGCCAATTGCGGCCAAACGCGGTCTTGAACTCGTCCAGTTGGGTTTCGAACTTGGTGATGTCCAGGTTTTGCGAGCGCACCAGCGCCAGCTCGGACTTGTACTTCAGCGAGTTCAATGCGGCATTGCGCAGCAGCGTGATCAGCGGCACAAAGAACTGGGGCCGCACCACATACATCTTGGGGTAGCGGTGCGACACATCCACAATGCCGCTGTTGTACAGCTCGCTCTCCGGCTCCAGCAGGGACACCAGCACCGCGTACTCGCACGCCTTCTCGGTGCGGTCCTTGTCCAGCTCTTTCAAGAAGTCTTCGTTCCGCTTTTTGGTGGCCGTTTCATCGCTCTCGTTCTTCATCTCAAACATGATGGAAACGATCTCGGTGCCGTGCTCGTCCGCCTCGCGAAAGATGTAGTCGCCTTTGCTGCCGGTGCGGGCGTCGTTGTCCTTCTCAAAATGCGCGCGCTGAAAGGCCGCCGCACGAATGCGGTTGAACTCAATCTCGCAGTGCTGCTCCAGCGTCTCGCCCACCATCTTGGTCGATAGCCGCGCCTTCATGTCCCGCAGGCGCTCAATCTCGCCTTCGCGGTCGCGCAGCTGCAAGGCGAATTGCTCCTTGATGGCTTTCTCTTCCAGCTGGTTTTTGACGGTGATGAGGCTGAGTTCGCCCTTCAAGGCATCGCGCTCTTGGGCCACCACGCCCACGGCCTGGTTCACCGCCTCCGTCACCGCCAACTGGCGCGCCACATCGCTGGCCGCCAGCTTGGCTTGCAGGGCCTGAATCTCGGCATCCTTTTTGGCGGCTTCGGCCTGCAGCGCATGGGCCAGCTTGGCCTCGGCCAACTGGGCTGCGGCTTGTTGCGCGTTGCGCGCTTGGACCAGTTCATTCGCCAGCGCATCCCGCTCTTTGCTCACTGTGCCCAAGGCCTCGGTGACGGCCAGCTTGCGTTCTACCTCGCCCGCGTCAAGCTGGGCCTTCAGCGCCTGAATCTCGGTGTCTTTGGCAGCCGCAGCCTTTTGCAGCGCATTGGTCACCTCGGCCTTGGCCAGGGCAATGGCGTCACGCTTTTCCCGCTCAGCCAATTCAAGGCGCTCGTGCAAAGCTTGCTCAAACTCGCCATCGCGCACCTGCTTGAGGATGTCGGCATACCCCGCCTCGTCGATCTTGAAGGCTTTGCTGCAGTGGGGGCAGATGATTTCGTGCATGGGGATAGAACTCTATTTATTGATTGGGCTGCTTTGGGGGCTGCTTGCTGCGGTCCGTGCAGGAGTTGAAGTACAAGGCATCTACTGGCCTAATTGGGCTGTGGCCCTCGTCGAATGTGCGTGACTAGCTATAAAAATGAAAGCCAAACTGGGCTAAAGCCCTAGCACTCCAAAATGGCTTGTGTCCACCCAACTGCCGTAATCAGTCTCCTTTACCCGCATCAAAATCTTCCAGCACCTTTTTACAGCGTATCCCTGGACGCGGAACAGTTTGTCAACAGCATCTGCTGATAGCGTTGTACAAACAGACGAGGGTGGTAATGAATCTTTTTCGTGCATGGGCTGCCAGCGCCAGTTCCAATAGTCAACCTTTCCCACGCGAATACCGTCGAGAAATATTGACGTGCCACCAACCTCCGGGGTTGCAGCGACAGTATTCGCACTCGAATGAACATTCGGGATCATGGGCAAAAGATGGAGGAGGTCAGTACTTAAATACCCTACGATATGGCCAACAAGAGGAAGCAGTGCTGGCAAATACTGAGTACCATTTTTGCCGGGGAGTGTGTGCTTGCGTACCCAAACATCTGGCGAGAAGGATTCCAACGACAGCCTTGGCACTTCAACTTTTCCAAGCAAAAAGTTATAGAAGAAGAATACATCCTCAGGATCAGTAGCACCATTTGCAGATAGCGCGGTAGTTACTTCTGCCTCGACACTTATCCTCTTTGTTGAATGAATGTTTCCTTTGAAGTGAAGCAATGTTCGACCCGTATGTTGCTCAATGTGCTCAACCATTTGCGCAACTGAAATTTGTAAGTCCGTTCCAGAACTTTCGATCGTCCATGAAAGCAACGGTGTCGCCCATTGCGGGGGCGATTTAGGTAATAACTTCAACAGAAGGGGTTCCGCGGGCAACGCGAACTGCGCAACTTCTTCTGCATGGTCTTGATGCATATCCCACCGTGCTACAGCTAAGGCCAGCGTCCGCAGAAATGCCGAACGGGCCAAATGGCTGTGCTTGCCTATAAACATGCCGGTGCCGTTGGCGGTGTCTCCCCGGAAATATCCAAAATGGCCACTTTCTGTGTAAGTCGCGCGTGAGCGAAGCAATGTGAACTCGTACGCCCATTGCCGCATGAAAGGTTTTCCTGAGCCTTGCTCTAGCGCTCTTAATTTGTTTCCGAATAGTGGCGGAACAAACCTAGCAGAGTTGAGCTCTTCAATCTCTTCATTCAGCCGAAGCATGCTCGGTACTTCTCCACTGTGTGAATGCGTCCACGCGGCGATTACCAGAGAAGTACCAAAGGACTGGGCAATGAGGAAATCAGAAAGAATCGATGGGCGCTCAATGCTCAGTCGCAATTCTGAAACATCAAGCGCTCGCGCACCCTTAGCCAAAAAGATAGCGCTTAGCCCTTCCAACACCTCAGATTCAAGCTCTCTAGTTTTAAGCCAACGCAGCAGTGCGTCCCAAATGACGGGCCCAGACTGATCGTTGCGAAGACTCACCGAAATGTCATGAATTATTTGCAGCTTTGCCATCGGTACAGGCAATCCCAGCCTAGCTACTGCAACGTCGGCGATTTGGCTTGGTGTCAACATGCCGGTTCTAGCCAATCTGGCTCTTCTAGCGGTTGGTCTGCAAAATCATCCACGGTCGTTTCGACCATAGCTCGGGCCACGTCAACAGCGGCATCAAGCTGTCCTACTTTCAAAAGGAAGACTACAAGTTTGTCGTGCGGGATAGAGCGTTTTGCCGATACACGATCGTCAACGACGGTAGTGGCGTCAATGAATTGACGCCAACGATCCCGATAATGCGCAGCAAATGCGTCGAACCGCTGATCTGAATCCTTCCAACCATAGTGAGCATCCCACCCGTGGCACGAAATTTGCGCAGCAACAATCCACGGATACGCCTTGTGGCGACCTTCTAGCTCAAGACTTAGCTCAAAAGCTGGATCGAATAGATCTGCAACTGATGAGTAACGGTTATCTCTATCCCTGAACTCCCCAAGCGTACGAAGTAAGGCGATGCCTTGTTTTTGGCACTTCCAATGATCGAACCACTCCTTGAGAATTCGACGTTCTGCCACATATACCTGCATCTCTTTCAGCTGCGCCAGCAATGCATCCAACGCATTTGGTGGGTACGTCGAAACATCAATGGCTACAGGCTCCTCATTGGACTTCGTGTCTCCAAATCGCTCTTTGCCTAGGTCATCGACTGGCATTCCGAAGCGCGAGGCTCGTTCGTCAAGCAGTTTTTCTGCCTCAAGTTCACCCTGAGTTGCACGTTCTCTGACAGCCGCAACAGCATGTGAATCCCAAAGAAAACTTGCTGCTAGTTTCACAACAGGGTTTGATAAATCTGCCTTCTCCATCAATGGCGCAAACACCCGTTCTGCGCTGTACCACTCCCCACTCTCAACCCAGTGCTTGTAGTATCGAACGTACGATTCCGGCATGACCTCTATAAGAAGCGGGGCTAAGTCTGACTCACGCGAGCCAGCGTCTTCGGTCATGTCACTAATGCACGTGATCACAGGCGAGATTTGGCGAATAGCCCAGCGCGCCACGTCAGGCGCAGCCGGGATCAGCGCCTCGATGGTATGAATTACGTAGGCGAGACTCGGATCTTTTCGCCAACCATAACCAATCAAGCAACAATATGCTCGCTTCAAAATTTCATTCGCCAATGCTTGCAGGTCGAAACGCAAGGCCCATTCGCACAGATCGACGTAGGACTGTGCACGCTCATTGAACGGCGAGATGTTGCTGGAAATATTGGATAGTTCTGCCGTGATATCCGTCTCAACGGCTTCCGTGTCCAAAAGCTTGTAGCCTGCAATCAAATACTTCGACCGCCAATGCTCCAGTTGAAAATGTCGGGAATTTCTTGCCCTTTGCCATTCCGACACGGGAATGGTCGCAAGCCTTGATTTGGGTCGACACAACAAAAATAAGTCAGCAGCAATTGAAGTCAAGGCACGCTTGAACGCATGGTGGTCCATTGCCGAATCGTGATCGCTTGGCGATTTGAAATCGTCCAGCAATCGATAGGGCATGGCGAACGCGGGCAAATCACCACGGGCCAATATTCCTGCCGTTGACTGCGCAATAACTTCAAGCTGGGCAATGGCTTGTGTTAGCCATGGGCGCTTGGGGTAAGCAATCGTTTCTGCGGGATCTAGCGCGCCTCTCAATTCAAGACGTCGCATCACAGAGTCAAAGAACAGAGTATGCAGATAGCTTTCGAGGTCCGTTTTGGATGTAGCCCAATGATCTACATCCAAGGCAGCGTTGAATCGTTTGAATGGCACGCGCTTGAAGGCCGCCCGCTGGTAGAGCAAGGCCCAGCATGCGGATAACGGATGTGTTCTGAATCGCTTAAAGCTAGGCCAGATATGAAGCTTCGCATCGCACCATCCTGCAAGACGTACAGCAGAAACTTCGAGCTCACGCCGCATCTGCAATTTCAGAGGAACGTCAGCAAATTGAATTAGTTTGTCCACGTCGCCATGACGTGCCAGATCGCTTAAAAAAATTGCAAAGACGGCTGCGCTATCGTCTCCGAGCCCGCGGCGTATGCTTGCTGCTGTGCTCTCGGCGTTGAATTCACCGGTTCCAGCTAACAGCTCCAAATAGAGTTCAACTGCGGTCTTAAACTCACCGTCTTCAAATGCATTGGCTGCGAGCTTGTCGTTAATTCGGGTTCTGATGCGGCGTAGGCAATCGACTGCGTCTGCTTTTCTTCCTGCCCATAGATATTGCATGCCGAGCCTATGCAATTTCTCAATCCTTGCTGTGTGTACTTTGGCAGCCAACAACGTCACTGGATAGTCATCATTGGCAAGTTGCATTGCACAGCGCTGTAGCTTAGTAACATCATCTAGCTGAAATTCAGGGCCATTGAGCATACGGGTCTTCACCCATCGACGGCGAACGGCGAGCCCATATTCGCCCGCTCCAAACGCGACACTCTCCGCACGCTCGAGAATTTGAACGATTTGATTCGGTGGATAACCCTTCGCCAAACTTTCAAGTACCCATCTTCTGTCTGTGTTGTCAAGCAAGGGCCTCGCGTCGCCTATTTTTTGCTGGTAGAGCCAAAGCCATCCCCATTTATGAAAGGGCGGTGCAAACTGATCGAGCCAGTGCATCACTGCTGGCATTAGCGCTTGGACTCGATTGTCGTGGTCCAGTTGGCCTTGCACAAAAACATACAAGCTGCCATGAAAAGCGATCTGGCCTGCCTCAACCCAGGTGAACAGATGACCGACTTCTCGTCGTAGCTCACCACCGTGAAACTCGAGGCAGTCCTCTAAGCCGTTCATCGGCCAAATGAATGTGGCATCCGCCATTAGGTGAAGGGCATCCTTGGCTTTGTGTGAAAGTGTTTTCCACAGTCCGTCGTAATAGTCCGCGGCGTCTTTGCTTGGAGCCCTTTGACTTTCCCTTACAAGCTGCGGTGAAAGTTGATAGTGCTCCCGCGACAAAGCTGCGAAGCTGTATGTCATGACAAGAGGATGGCCCTGCGAGATATCCTGAAAGGCAGTTGCTATAGCGGCAAGGCCGTCAGTAGTCCGACTAGAGGCTTCAATTTCAAATTGCTTGGCATCAAGTTGGACTTGCAGCCAGCCTTTTGTCGATACCTGTGACATTCGAGGAACTTCAACCCAACACTCGAGCGGAGCGTACCTCGAGAAGTGTGACGGCAGCTGCTCGGCATCTACTCTTTGTGTTCCTATCAGCAATGTCACGTTTTCCGGCAGTGGAAACAAAGTATTGAACAGACTGTCTAGTGGAGCTTTGTTCTTTTCATGTTCGCGCCATACGTGATCTAAGCCGTCGACCACGATGATGAAGCGCTTGCCTTGCTGAGCACAACCGCGGGCGCATGCGTTGATCCAATCGGGCAGATGCTCAGAATTTCTCTGAATGCCGGCGACGAACGGAAAGTAATCTCTTTCCATTTGTGCCATCAGTGAATTTGCTACTACGTCGAATGTGAACCGATCGATGCGCTCATGCAGATGGAGGAAATAGTGGTGACGAATGACAGGGTGGCTTAGCTGCTTCAGCTGGGCGCAGACATAGCTCAAAAATGTACTTTTCCCTTGTCCTGGAGAGCCCCAAACTACTCGGACACCACCCGCATTCTCGACAAGATCATTGACAAATGTTTCAGCGAATGTTGCATCTGGCGGGGTATAGCCATCGGGTATTCGAAAGGATTGATCAAGTGGCGCTGGTCGCCGCTGATCAAGGATTGCACGGACTAGATCTATTCGTATGAATCCATCTGGATTTGGGAACCCTTTGCGGGTCGCCCAATCGATGGCCTCTCGAAAAAGCGCGTTGTACCCGTCACGAGTTTTCGTATGTCGAGGAATTAGGCGGTTTAAGACTAAACGATCAAGTGATTCGTAACCCTGATGGCTATGTCGGATCTCGAATGCAGAGAAAAATAGGTTGGCCCGTTGCTCGTCGCCCAACTGCGCAATGATTTGCGCACGAATTCCTGCTGACGCTGACTGCCAGTTGATTCGATTGCCATCGGAATTCAAGCTCTGTTGTAGCTCTGCATCTGGTCTACGGTTCGTTATCGCCGCTGCGCTGGCGACGAGGGCAGGATCGAACCTCTGGTACGCGCGTTCCCACTTTTGCAGCAACGATAAGCCCTTTGGTTTGTGGGTTAGCAACCATTTCCAACTAAGCGCATTGTCGGTATCAAACGGGTCAACCGTTAGTTTGATTTGTTGAAGCACAAAACGACCGTCTCGCCTCTTGGCAACTACGTCATCAAGTCCTTGTGCTTGCTCCTCATCATCCGCCTCGAACTTTACCCACTCAAACAGTGTTGGATCATCAAGCCAATCACATAACAGGTCTATCCCTGCCCAAGTTTGATAGATGTATCCGCCCGCAGTAATGGCGGAGTGCTTGATGATTTGATTCACGCTGATTTCAACTTCAATGTGCCGTTGCTGGGTGCCTAGGTTTTGGATGAATCCTGGTATTAAATGGGATCGGGTATACCGAATCGAATGCCGGCAATGCTAAAGAGTTCTTTCCATTAATCGCATGCCAAACCCGACACCCCCACCCACCCCCATCAACAACCTCTGCGTCGCCCGAGTCGCCGCCACATAAAACACCCGAGCCGCTTCCTTCTCTTCCTCCCCCGCAGCAGGCATATGCCCCACGCCGGGTAGCGCCACCACGGGGAACTCCAGGCCCTTGCTGACCTTCATGGTCATCACCTTGATCTTGTTGCTGGTGGGGTCATAGTCACCAATTCCAAGCCGGTTCTCTACCGGCAGCTTGTGTTGCGCTAGGGTGCGGGCGCACAGGTCGCGCGTCTTGGTGTCCGCGCACAGCACGGCCATGTCGCCCCACGCAAAGCCCTCCTTGTGGGCTTGGGCCAGGTGGTCGGCAATGGCCTCGGCCTCTTCGCGCAGGGTGGGCAGCTGGATGATGATGGGCTCGGGGCCGTCGCGCCCGCAGCTCACAGGTTTGAGCAGGAGCACGCCGTCGTCGTCGCAGTCGTCAGCCGTGAGCAGGTCCGCGGCCACCAGGCTGGCGGTGTGCAATATCTGGCGAGTGTTGCGGTAGTTGATCTTCAGGATGGTGGTGCGCCCCTGCGCCTGGATGCCCACGCTTTTGAAGCTGAACTGTTTGCTGCGCGCGCGTTCGTAAATGCTTTGTGCGTCGTCGTACAGCACCAGCAGGCTGTTGGTGGCCGGGTCCACCATTTGGGTGACTAGCTTGAGCCATTCGGGCGCGAAGTCGTGGCCTTCGTCGATCATCACCGCCTGGTACTGGCCGCTGGGGATTTGGCGGCGGTCCACGGCGGTGATAACGCGGTGCACCATGTCGTCCATCTTGGCGGACACAGTGAGTCGGCTATCCGGCAGAGTCTGTCCAAAGGCCACCAGTTGGTCTCGGCACCATCTGTGGAAGTGGCGCACATGCGCACGGTCGCTCAAGCCTTTGGCCTCCATGCTGCTGGCCAGCTTCACGCCCAGCGGCTCGTTGAAGCACAGGATGAGGATGGGCTTGGCCGTCGGCGTGCAGGCCCGGGCCAGGTATTCGGCGCGGTAGCCCAGGATCATGGTCTTGCCCGAGCCGGCCACGCCGTGGATGACGCGGTGGCCATCGCCCAGGCTGCGGGCCAGTTGCTCCTGCTGCAAGTCCATCACGCGCATGATGTCGGGCAGTTCGGCTTGCTCGTCGTTGTCGTCAAACAGGCTGCCCTGTGCTTGCACGCGCACCTGGGGGAACATGATCCAGCGCACGCGGTCCAGCTGCGGCAGGCTCATCACGCCGCGCATCATGTAGGGGAACATGTCCCACAGACGGCTTTGCAGGTCTTCAGCCCCCACACTTTCCAGCATGTCGTCCTGACAGATCACGCGGTGTGGTTCGATGGCATGCTGCAGCTCGGCGGCTTCAAACTGTTTGCGCGTGATGTTGGGCAGCACCACGCCGTAGCTCCAGGGAAACGCCAGCTTGCCCCTGTGGCGGCCGTCCGGCTGCACCAGTTGCAGGTCGCGCTCCAACGCGTTGACGATCTGGTGAGCGTATTGGCGGGCTTGCTCCAGCGGGCTGGCTACCGTTTTGGGTGTGCCGTCGGGGGTAATGACCCAGTCGTTTTTGTTGGCTTGCTGGATGGTGCCAAGCTTCCAGTCCTTCACCTCCAGCACCAGGATGCCGCGGTGCGGGTGCATCACCACAAAGTCGGGGTGTGCGTACTGCGGCCCCACCGGCACGTCATACCAAAGCAGATAATCGTCATCCAGCTTTTGCTCCAGCCGCTCGGCCAGACGGCGTTCGCCGCCGGTCATGCGTGAGGCGCAACTGCCTAATGCTGGCATCAGGGTGGCCATCTGTTATCTGCTCCCATTGATTGTTGACTCGCTTGATTATGCTGAAAACCGCCAAGCTCCAACGCTGAATCAGCGGGCGCTGCCCTGATTTGCCACCACCACTGGTTGCCATGCTCTTTTTGCACTGCATCACCGCCCCGCAAAAGCAATAGACAAACAGGCACCTAGCCCGCGTAGAATATACCCAAACAGCTACAAATTACATAGCAAATGAGCGACACCCCCAAACCCCCGATGTTCCGCCGCGCCGCGCCGCCCGCAGCCAAAGCCCCCATTCCTGCTGGTCAAAAAAACACGGCGGCGCATGGTGCTGATGGCACCGTGCGGCTGAACAAGCGCATGGCCGAGCTGGGCCTGGCCTCGCGCCGCGAGGCCGACGACTGGATCGCCAAGGGCTGGGTCAAGGTCAATGGCCAGGTGGCCGAGATGGGCATGCAGGTCAAGCCGGACGTGCGCATCGAGATCGACAAACAAGCGCAGGGCCAGCAGGCCAACCAGGTCACCATCCTGCTCAACAAGCCGCTGGGCATTGTCAGCGGCCAGGCCGAAGACGGCCACCAGCCCGCCATCACGCTGATCCAGCCGCAAAACCGCTGGGCCGAGGACAACGCCCGCTTCTTCTTCCACGGCAGCCAGCTCAAAAGCCTGGTGCCCGCCGGGCGGCTGGACATCGACTCCACCGGTCTGCTGGTGCTGACACAGGATGGCCGCGTGGCGCGCCAGCTGATTGGTGAAGACTCGGTGATGGAAAAAGAGTATCTGGTGCGCGTGATCTACACCGGGGTGGTCAACACACTGGCTGCCACCTCGGCGGCAGCCACCCACGCCGCACGGCCGCCGGCCCGCAGCCAGACGCCCGCCAGCCCGCAGACCACCCGCCCCGCCCCACCCACCCAGCTCAGCCGCATTGACGATGACGACCCGGTCAGCCAGGACGTGCAATCGGTTTTTCCCAAAGAAAAACTGGCCCTGCTGCGCCATGGTCTGAGCCTGGACGGCCAGGCCCTGCAGCCCGCCAAGGTTGAGTGGCAAAACCCCGAGCAGCTGCGTTTTGTGCTGACTGAGGGCAAAAAGCGCCAGATTCGCCGCATGTGTGAACTGGTTGGCCTGAAGGTGGTGGGCTTGAAGCGCGTGCGCGTCGGCAAAGTGATGCTGGGTAACCTGCCAGTCGGCCAATGGCGTTACCTGGCCCCGCACGAGCGGTTTTAGTCCCGCACCCCTAGTCACCAAGGCCTCCGGCGCCCACAATGGGCGCCATGACCACCCCCATCCCCCCCAGGAAACCCGCCCGCCATCTGCGGGCCTCTGACCTGCGCGCGCTCGCGCTGCTGGGCACCGAAGCCACCCGTGCAGTGACCACCATTGCCGAAGGTGTGCACCAGTCTGTCTGGCGCAGCCTGGGTGCCCGCGATGGTGCCGACAGCGGGCAGACCCGGGGCCTGACCGGACTGGTTTACCAAAGCATCCACGGCATCACCCAGCTGGTGGGCAAGGGCCTGTCCAGCACCTTCACGCTGCTGGAGCCCCTGCTGCGCCAATTGGAGGGTGCCCCTGACGACACCCCTGAGCGCGCTGCCGTCGTGGCTGCCCTCAACGGGGTCATGGGCGACCGCTTGCAAGCCAGCGCCAACCCGCTGGCCACCCCCATGACCCTGCGCCACCAGGGACAGGTGCTGAGCAACGCCACCCCGCCCGCTGCGCAGGCCGTCACCGGCAAAGTGCTGCTGGTCATCCACGGCCTGTGCATGAATGACCTTCAGTGGAGCAGCCAGCACCAGGGCAAGCCGGTCAACCACGCCAGCGCCATCAGCACTGCCCTGGGTTACACCCCGGTTTACCTGCGCTACAACTCGGGCCTGCACGTGTCCGACAACGGCGCCGAATTGGCGCGCCAGCTGGACGACGTGCTGCGCCACTGGCCGGTGCCCGTGCAAGCCGTCAGCGTGCTGGCCCACAGCATGGGCGGGCTGGTGATGCGCAGCGCCGTGCACTGCGCCACCCAGGCTGGTTGGCAGTGGCTGTCGCAGCTCAAACACATCGTCTTCCTGGGCACGCCGCACCATGGCGCGCCGCTGGAGCGCGCTGGCAACTGGGTGGATGTGCTGCTGGGCAGCACCCCCTACAGCCGCCCGTTGGCCAAGCTCGGCCAGTTGCGCAGCAGCGGCGTCACCGACCTGCGTTACGGGCTGGTGCTGGATTCAGACTGGCAAGGGCAGGATCGTTTTCGCCGCCAGCCGGATCGGCGCACCCCGCTGCCCCTGCCTGCCGGTGTGGCCTGCTTCACCGTAGCAGCCACGCTGGCGGGCCAGCGCAGCGCCATGGCGGACCGGCTGGTGGGTGATGGCCTGGTGCCGCTGCCCAGCGCCCTGGGCCAGCATGACGAGCCCCGGCGCTGCCTGGATTTCCCCGCCGCTCACCAGCACATCGCCTACCGCACCGGCCACCTGCAACTGCTCAGCGACCCGACCGTTGCCCAGCAGCTTTTGCGCTGGCTGGGCACATAGCAGCCACGACGGCCTACCTGCGCCACAAGCCCGACAGCATCGCGCGGCCACGCACCAACAGCACCTGGCTATTGACGGTGCCCACCAACAGCAAAGAGAGCAACAGCAACGCCCACTCAGACAGGGTGGGCACACTGCTCACCCCCGCAAGCAATGGCACGCCGGCACCTGCCGGGTCGTTGATCGCACCCACGGCGGGGTTGTTGTCACCCTGCCCGTTGTCTGCCACGCTGTAGGTAATGGTGTTGCCGCTGATGGTGGCCGGGTGCTCGTACCAAGTGGGAGCGGCGCCTGCGGTGGCCGGGCCGAATTTGAAGAACTTGCTGCCAGGGGGCAAGGCATGGGGGTAGGTCAGCGTGATGCTGATGCCGCTGGCGCAATTGGCATTGGTGGCAAAGGCCAGCACCCCGTGGGTGAAGGTGTACCCGGCAGGCAGCACACCACCGGCACTGGCCGCAGTTTGGTAACCCACATTGCTGAAACCGCAGGTGGCCGCCCCTGTCAGGCTGGCACTAACCGTGCTGCCGCTGCCCGGTGCAGTGGCGCTGTAATTGGTGTTCAGGGTAAAGCTGGCGGTCACGCTCTTGGTAGCGGTGACACCGGTCAGGGAGCAGCTTGTGCCTGAGCAATCCCCACTGAAAGCGTTGAAGCTGTACCCTGCGTTCGGGGTTGCCGTGCAAGTGGCATTGCCGCCAAGGCTGACCGGGTTGGGCGTGCAACTGACCGTGCCACCAGCTGCCGGGCTGGCGGTGGCGGTCACCGTGAAGGTGGGCACGGCGGCCATGGTGGTGCTGGTAAAAGTGTCGGTCACACCGCCAATGCTCAGTACCGTGTTCACGCTGCTTGAAAAACTGGCGCTGGAGGTATGGCGCACCGTCACTGAGTCGCCCGCCGAGACCGTTGCACTTGCATTGGTCCAGCTGCCAGTGCCAATTTTGTATTCCCCCCCGCTGATGGTGATGGTGGCCGGGGCGTTGATGCCGCTGACGGTGATGGCATTGGAGGTGATCACGGTCGATGTCGCCACACCCGTCTGATCCGTGAAGCTGAAGGCCACGGGTGTCGTGTCGGAAAATTCGTAGCTCAACACCCGCCCGCTGCTGCTGGCGGCGTACATCGTTTGGCCGTCGGGGCTGAGCGCCAGTGCGTTGATTTGCCAACTGGCCGCACCAGCCGCGTTGGGGCCACTGCCTTCCCAGGTGTTGACGGCGGCCGCAGCCAAACCCACCCCCAACAACAGGGTGACACTGGTTAAAAGTGATTTGAGTTTCATAGGGGGTAAGTCGGTGCTGGGTCAGTTTGGCAAACCGGTGTTCATGGCCGCCCAGCTGGTGCAGCCATCGGTGCTGGCAAACACGCCAGCGGTGGTTCCGGCGTACAGCGTGCTGCCTGAGAGCGTCAGGCTGTTGATGTTCGCAGCGCCGCCGGGCAATGCCCCACAGGCCATCCAGTTGCTGCTGCCATCGCCAAAAAACACTCCCGCGCCGTCGGTACCGGCAAACAGGCGGCTGGCATCGGCTTGGATCGCCAGTGCTTTCACGCTCAGGTTGCTCAGACCCGTGTTGAGGGCAGCCCAAGTCGCACCGCTGTCGAGGCTTTTGTACACGCCGCCACTGTCTTGCCCGGCAAACAACGTGCTGGGCGTGACCGGGTTCACCACGATGCTGCTGGTGGTGATGGCGGCGCTGGCAAACGCCAACGGGTCAAGCACATCAGAGACAGTGCTATACGATGTTTTGGCCACCAAGTAGAGGTCGTAGTTGGTGCCCACGCCTAAACCGCTGATCGCGAAGGTTTGGGGCGTGGTTGCAGCCATGGCTGCATTGCCGCTGGCTGCCACGCTGACACCCCGGTAGCTGGCAACCCCGGCGATGATCTCCGTGGCCAGCGGTGCAGCGGCTGCGCGCGGCACCACCATCCAGTAACCGGTGGCCGCCACGGGGCTGGTGGCGGTCAGCGTGGCGCTGCCTGGGGTGATGCCAGACAAGGCGGCGCGGGTCAGCCCAAAAGAACCAAAGGCCTGCCCGCTTCGCACAAGGCGAACATAGTAGATGTTGGTCTTGAAGGGGGGGTTGCCGTCGGGGAGGCCGAAAGCCACGCTCGCCCCGAAACTCGGGACAAGCACGAAGGATGTCGTGCTCCAATACATGTAAGCGCCGGTATTCGGAAACACGCTGCTGTCAATGCGCGGATGGACCCCGGTTTTGACCAGCGTTTTGAGCTCATTGAAGCTGGGCACGCGCCAATCGCTATAGCCCTTGTAGTTGCCCCCACTTTGCAGGGTGGCGGCCTGGGTTTGTGCCCCCACCCAGTCATAGAGCGCGGGTAAGCCGGTGCAGGTATTAGCCCCCTGGGTTTGCCCCAGGGAGCACTGGTCCCATATCAACCCGGTGGAGGTGTCGGTGACCGTGCCGTCATTGTTGTCAACAAATGGCGCAGCGGCCTGGACCTGGCCTGCCAGCAGCACGGCAGCGGTGAACAAGATGCCAAGGTAATGGCGCAAAGAATAAGTGGTGGCGGTCATGGTGGTTGTCAACAATCCATTAAGAGAGCATTGAGCGCACGTCAAGCAAGGGCTGGATACCAATTTGGCTCAAAAAATCGCCATGAATCAGCCGCCTTAATTCGGCAAGCCGGTGTTCATGGCCACCCAACTGGTGCAGCCGTCGGTGCTGGCAAACACGCCTGCGGTGGTGCCGGCATACAGCGTGCTGCCAGCGAACTTCAAGCTGCGCACATTGAGTCCACCACCTGACAGTGCCCCGCAGGCCGTCCAACTGCTGCCGTCGCCATAAAACACACCCGCGCCGTCGGTGCCGACAAACAGGCGGCTGGCATCAGGTTGGATGGCCAGCGCCTTCACGCTCAGGTTGCTCAGGCCGGTGTTGAGGGCAGCCCAAGTCGCACCGCTGTCTGTGCTTTTGTACACGCCGCCACTGTCTTGCCCGGCAAACAACGTGCTGGGTGTGACCGGGTTCACCACGATGCTGCTGGTGGCGATGGCTGCGCTGGCGAACTCCACCGGGCCAAGCACATCCGAGACGGTTTCATAGGAGGTGTCTTTGGCCACCAGATAGAGGTCGTAGTGGGTGCCCACGCTTAAACCACTGATGGCAAAGGTTTGAGGCGTCGCTACATCCATGGCAGCATTGCCGCTGGCTGCCACCGTGACACCACGGTAGCTGGCAACCCCGGCCATGATCTCCGTGGCCAGTGGCGTAGCGGCTGCGCGCGGCACCACCATCCAGTAACCGGTGGCCGCCACGGGACTGGTGGCGGTCAGCGTGGCGGCGCTTGGGCTCATGCCAGACAGCTCGGCACGGCTCAAGCCAAAAGTGCCAGAAGACTGTCCGCTCCGCACGAGGCGGACAAAGTTGGTACTAGCCTTGCCACTGGCGTCGGTACTGCCGTTGAGGAAAACGACGGTCCACGCAAGACTCGGGAAAGGCCCCCAGGTTGTCGCAGACCAATACCAGGAGGAGCTGGTAGCAGGAAACGCGGCGCTGTCAATACTTGGGCTCACCCCGGTTTTGACCAACGTTTGAAGCTCGTGAAGATTGGGCAGGCGCCAATCCGCATACCCCTTGTAGCTGCTACCACTTTGCAGGGTGGCGGCCTGAGTTTGGGCACCCAACCAGGTGAAGGCAGTGGGTGAACCGGTGCAGGTGTTGCCACCTTGGGTTTGGCCCAGTGAGCACTGGTCCCACATCAGGCCAGTGGAGGTATCGGTGACCGTTCCATCGTTGTTGTCGACAAATGGCGCAGCCGCCTGGGCCTGACCCGCCAACAGCAAGGCAACGGCGGCCATGGCGCCCAGGCTGCGGCGCAAGAAAGGCTTGGTGATAAGTGTCATGGTGTTATCAACGATCATGGATGACTCTGCCTGCGAACCTGCACCAGCGCCACCCCAGCCAGCACCAGGGCCAGCAGCATCAACGCCCACTGCGACAGGGTGGGAATGCCGACAGCCCCCGGCACCCCCGGCCCACCCGCGTCCACGATGGTGCCGTTGGGTGTCAAGTCGTCATCCCCCACGC
>NZ_JAQTWM010000137.1 GCF_028689305.1 Rhodoferax sp.
GCGGTATTTTTTGGCGTCCGCCATGCTCAGCATCACGTTGTAGCCGTCCACCGCACGCATCAACAAACGGGTGCCCTCTGTCGCGGCCCCGGCGGCACGCACCACATCCATCAGCAAGGGGCCAGTGAGGGTGTGAGGTTTGTTGTCGTACTCGACCGTCGGTTTGAGGTCGACTCTGGGCAGCGCGACCAGCGCGGCAAAGTCAAAAACAAACGCCTTGGTGAACGCAAATTTCTGTTTGGCCATCATCTGGTCAAGCCCGGGGTCCAGCGCACCACGGTTACCCTTGCCAATCACGCCAGACACGGTCAGCAGCGCCGGTGATTTCAGGCTTTTGGGGGTCTGCTGCGCCAGCAGCTGACCGGGCAACCAGGCGCTCCCCAGGGCGCCAGCGGCAAGAAAGTCGCGTTTTTTCATGGCCCACTCCTATGCTTTTGATGGTGGGGCATCTTAGCTGGCACCGGCGATTTTGGCTGGCCTGTTTTCGGTGGCACACCTGCCCTGGCCTGACAAAGCCGCCACAAAATGTCCTGATTCGATCGAAGATGGTCCAGATTCAATGTAGCCATGTCCTGATAAGTTAGGCATGATCAGGTTTTTGCCACCGGAGATTGATTGATGAATACATGTCTTGTTTTGATTGATGCGCAAGAGTCGTTCCGCCAGCGGCCATATTTCACCGCCACCGACCTGCCCGCCTATGTGGCGGCACAAAACGCACTGATTGACGGTTGCCTGACGCAAGGCATTCCGATCGTGCGTGTTTTCCACGTCGATGGCCCTGCAACCGTCGACAACCCGTTTTCACGGGAATCCGGTTGGGTACGGCCGTTGGCCGAACTGCGCGACTTTGAACCCACCGCCACGTTTTACAAGAGCCGCCACAGCGCGCTGGTGGGCACCGGGCTGGACGTGTGGCTGACCCAGCATGGCATCCAGAAATTGATCATCAGCGGCATCCGCACCGAACAATGTTGCGAAACCACCACCCGCCACGCCTCCGATCTGGGCTGGCAGGTGGACTACTGCCTGGACGCCACCCTGACCTGGGACATGCAGCAGCTCGATGGCAGCACCCTGAGCGCCGCGGACATCAAGGCCCGCACCGCCACCGTTCTGCAGGGCCGTTTTGCTGCGCTTTGCAGCGTGCAGCAGGCCTTGGAGCGGGCGGCGGCGGCATGAGCACTACCTCATCCCCCTTCCAGGTGGCCATCCTGGTGTTCAACGACGTGGAGGCACTCGACTTGGCCGGCCCCTACGAGGTCTTCACCACTGCCAGCCGCATGCACCGGCGGCGGCAGCCCGCGCCGGCGCAGGACCTGTTCACTGTGCAGTGCGTGGCCCGCGAGATGACGCCGGTGCGCGCCCGCGCTGGCCTGCGTGTGCTGCCCGAGGCCGACTTTGCAAGCGCCATCGCGCCCAATGTGCTCATCGTGCCGGGCGGTGTGGTTGACGCCGCCATGGCCTGCCCCCACACCCTGGCCTGGATCGCCCGGGCTGCGGCGGGCGCCCAGATCACCGCATCGGTCTGCACTGGCGCCTTCCTGCTGGCGGCAGCGGGTGTAGTGACCACCGGCCCCGTGACCACGCACTGGGAGGATGTGGCCGACCTGCGGGCGCAGTTTCCCGCGCTCAGCGTGCAGGAGCATGTGCGCTGGGTGGATCAGGGGGCGCTGGTCACATCTGCGGGCATCAGCGCAGGCATCGACATGAGCCTGCACTTGGTCGCGCGGCTGGCTGGCACCGAACTGGCCGCGCGCACGGCCCGCCAAATGGACTTTGCATGGACCACCAAGCCTTGATCCGGGTCGCCTTTGTGCTGCTGCCCCACAGTTTGGCGCTGGACTGGGCGGGGCCAGCCGAAGCGCTGCGCATCGCCAACCAGGTCCTGCGCGGCAAGAGCCAGCCGGAGCGCTTTGCTCTCGAATTTGTCGGGCCAGATCCACAAACCATGAGTTCGATTGGTCTGCAACTCACCGGCCTGTCCCCACTGCCCACGCCGCCCAACCAACGCGGCGCCACCGACCCACGCCCGCTGTGGGTGGTGCTGGTCGGCCAGCCCGGCCAGACCATGCCGACGGACACCGACGCGGCTCGCGCCTTGCTGCACTGGCTGCGTGGCTTGCGGCTGGTGCCACAGCAACTGGAGCTGGTGACGGTGTGCGCGGGTTCGGTGCTGGCCGCCCACGCCGGGCTGCTGGCACGCCGCCATGTCACCACCCACCACCAGCATCTGGCCGAGCTGCAAGCGGCCGAGCCGCACTGTCAGGTGGTGGCGAACCGGGTGTTTGTGGAAGATGCGCCGGTGTACAGCAGTGCCGGCGTAACCACCGGCATCGACCTGATGTTGCACCGCATTGCCAGCACCTGTGGCGAAGCCATCGCGGCCCAGGTGGCGCAGACCATGGTGGTGGCCATGCGCCGGGGTCCGCAGGACCCGGAACTGTCACCGTTCCTGAGTTACCGCAACCACCTGCATCCCGCCCTGCACCGGGTGCAGGATGCCATTGCCAGCCAGCCCGCCGCGCCGTGGAATCTGGCGCGCATGGCCGAACTGGCCTGCACCTCGCCACGCCATCTGACCCGGATCTTCATGGAACATGCCGGCATTGCGCCGCTGGCCTATCTGCGCCGCATCCGGCTGGCGCTGGCACAAACCGCGCTGCAATCAGGCAGCAAGGTGAACCAGGCAGCCGCGCTGGCCGGTTTCAGCTCCGACACCCAATTGCGCCGGGCCTGGCATCAGTTTGCCTCCGGTGGCTTGCCGTCCAAACCTCAATAGCTATTGTATTGATAGCTGATCAGGCTTATTCCACCCGGGCTGGAGCCTGATTTTTCATATAAAACCTCAGTGCATGGCCTGGCGCAATTCAGCGGCGCGGGCAGCGATGGCCGGGCGGTCGCTGGCGGCCCCCACATTGGCCAGATAGGTTTCCAGGTCTTCCAGCGCGTGGCCGGGCCGGCCGGCCTCGGCATGGGCCAGACCCCGGTCACGGTACTCAGCCCAAGCCTGCGGCAGCAGCACGATCAACCGGTCCTGCACCGCAATCAGGCGCTGCCAGTCTTCCTGGGCACTGTGGATTTCCTTGAGGTTGTGCAGCATGCGGGCAATGATGTCGCGCGGCAGCGCCGCCTGCAGGTACAGGCCCAGCGGCAGTTCCTGCTCGTCAACCAGTCCGGCCAGACCACGGTAGGGCTCCAGCCGTTCGGCCAGTTCCTCGCGGCTGAGGGATTGGCCGGTCAGCGGGTCGATCACCACCTGGCCTTCACTGAGGTTGACCTTGACCAGGAAATGCCCCGGGAACGACACCCCGCGGGCCTTCAGGCCAATGCCCTGGGCCAGCTCCAGCCAGATCACCGCCAGCGAGATCGGAATCGCCAGCCGGGTGCGCAACACCACATGCACATAACTGTTGTCGGGGTCGGAATAGTTGTTGAAGTTACCGGCGAAGTTGAGGTCACGGTAAACAAACTGGTTGAGTGTGCGCAGTTTTTGCAGCGGCCCGGCATCTTCAGGCAAACGCCGCAACAGTCGCGCCAACAGCTGGTCCACCTCACTGAGCACCTGCTGGACACTGAGTTCCGGGTACTCGTCCTGCGCCAGACTCACCGCCGCTTCCAGCAAGGCGAAGTCGGCGTCGCTGTGCACCAGCGAGGCAAAGTACTCCAGCGGCGTCGGGACGTTGAGTGACAGGTTCATGGCCGCCATTGTCTACCGCCGCACGAGTTGACGCAATTTCAGACCAGCCAACGAAATGGCAGCAAAATAAATAGCAGCCGAGGCCATCAACACCAGGGCCAGCAGCCCTATTCTCTTGAAACTCTCGGCGCGCAAGGCGGTCCAGCCAAAGTGGCCGTTGGCCCACATCAGGAAAACCGCCAGCAAAGCGCAACCAGCCAGCACCTGCGCCAGAAAGCGGCCCCAGCCCGGTTCCGGCCGGTAGCTGCCGCGCCGAATCAGCCCGACCAGCAGCCACAGGGCGTTGACCATGGCACCGATACCGATGGACAGGGTCAGCGCGGCATGGGCCAACACCGGCACCAGCGCCAGATTGAGCAGCTGGGTCAAGACCAGCACGCCAATGGCCACCCGCACCGGCGTTTTGGTGTCCTGGCTGGCGTAATAACCCGGCGCCAGCACCTTGATCGCCACAATCCCGATCAGGCCCACGCCCCAGCCCATCAGGGCATAGGTGACCTGTTGCACGTCAAAGGCGGTCATGGCGCCATAGTGGTACAGCACCGCCACCAGCGGTGTCGGAAACACCAGCAAAGCCACCGCACACGGCATGGCCAACACCGCCACCAGCCGCAGCCCCCAGTCAAGCATGGCGGAGTATTTGGCGGCATCACCGCTGGCACGCGCGCTGGCCAGTTGCGGCATCAGCACCACCCCCATCGCGACGCCCAGCAGCGCGGTGGGGAATTCCATCAGCCGGTCGGCATAGGTGATCCAGCTGACGCTGCCAGGGCGCAAATGTGAGGCAATCTGGGTGTTGATCAGCATCGAGATATGCGCCACGCTCACCCCCAGCAGGGCCGGGCCCATCAGGCGCAGGATGTTTTGGGTGCCGGCATCACGCCAGGCCGTGCGCAAGGCCGACCAGCGCCAGCTCACACGCGGCTGCAAATTCAGGCGTTTAAGTGCCAGCCACTGCACCCCCAGTTGCATGACACCGCCCAGCAGCACCCCCCCAGCCAGGGCATAAATCGGCTCCAGCCCCAGGGTTTTGAACCATGGCGCCCCCAGCCAGGCGGCCACGATCATGCACAGATTCAACAGCACCGGGGTGGCAGCGGGCACGGCAAACCGTTTCCAGGTATTGAGCACACCCGCGCCCAGCGCCACCAGGGACATGAAGGCAATGTAGGGAAACATCCAGCGCGTCATCACCACCGCCACCTCAAAACCGCGCGGCTCCTGCTTCAGGCCACTGGCCATGACCCACACCAGGGCAGCCGCACCCAGCACCCCCATCACACTCAGCAACAGCAAGGCCCAGGCCAGCACCGTGGCCACCCGGTCAATCAGCACCCGGGTGGCCGCATCACCCTGCTGGGCCTTGCTGGCCGCCAGCACCGGCACAAAGGCCTGACTGAAGGCGCCTTCACCAAAAAACCGCCGAAACAGGTTGGGAATGCGGAACGCCACATTGAACGCGTCGGTCATGGCCGAAGCGCCAAACGTGGAGGCCACCAGCAGCTCACGCACCAGTCCGGTGATGCGCGACAGCAGGGTCAGCAGAGAAACGATCGAGGCAGATTTGAAGAGGCTCACGCGGCAAAGTGTAGCTGTGTGGCGCCAGCGGCTGCCAAAGCCACGCAGAGCTGATAGAATCGCGTGCTTTGCTGACAACATCCACAGACTCAAGGAACCTTCAAAATGGCATCTGGAAAACCCAAGAAAAAGAACCCGCGCCTGGCGTCGGGCCGTAAACGCGTCCGTCAGGACATCAAGATCAACGCAGCCAACACCTCGTTGCGCTCGCAATACCGCACTGCGGTGAAAAACGTGGAAAAAGCAGTTCTGGGCGGCGACAAAGCCAAGGCCACAGAATTGTTTGCCAAGATGCAAGCCGTGGTGGACACCGTGGCTGACAAGGGCATCTTCCACAAAAACAAGGCTGCTCGTGACAAGAGCCGCCTGTCTGCCAAGGTGAAAGCCCTGGCCCTCGCCGCCTGATTTTCAGGCAAACCGCACGAGTTTTTGAGGGATCAAAAACTCGCCGTTTGTAACGGGTGCGCTGTCAGCAAAAGCAAAAAGCCGTCTTAGGACGGCTTTTTTGCGTCTGGGGTTTTGCACTCGACGCGATAACGATCCGGAACTTGAGCAAAGCATTTGCTTGCCGTCGCACTTCCTCAGCAGGAATGCGTTTGGACAACGCTTCGCGGGTAATGGTTGCAGTATTCATGGGCAAATCCATGCACCAATCTGCAAAAGCTTTAGCGCC
>NZ_JAQTWM010000138.1 GCF_028689305.1 Rhodoferax sp.
ATGCGGTCGTGCAGGCCATGGCGGTCAATGTTGATGCGCGCCACCTCCAGCGCATCAGCGCTGATGTCGGAGGCCTGCACGATCACATCGGGGTAGACCATGGCGGCCATCACCGCCAGACTGCCATTGCCGGTACACAGGTCGAGCACGCGGTGGGTGGATTCGCTGAGCCAGTAGTCGATGCCGCCCTCGACCAGCACCTCGGCAATCAGCGAGCGCGGCACGATGGCGCGTTCGTCCACATAAAACGCCACCCCCTGCAGCCAGGCCTCACGGGTCAGATAGGCTGCGGGTTTGCGGGTCTCGATGCGTGCTTTGAAAAGTGTAGCAACTTTGTCAATGTCTTCCTGGGCTACAGGTCGATTTGCTACCGAATCCGGGCCGTCCAGCGGGCTGTCCAACGGCAGCCCCAGCTGCCACAACACCAGCCAGGCAGCTTCGTCAAAAGCATTGGTGGTGCCGTGGCCAAAAGCCACGCCAGCATCGTCGAGCTGGCGGGCGCCGGCGTCAATCAGTTCAAGAATGGTCATGGACAGTTTGCGCGTGCAGGTTTTCCAGCACGCGGCGGTAGATGTTTTTCAGCGGTTCGATGTCAGCCAGCGCGATGTGTTCATCAATCTTGTGGATGCTGGCATTGGGCGGCCCGAGTTCGATCACCTGCGGGCAGATGCTGGCGATGAATCGGCCATCGCTGGTGCCGCCACTGGTGGAGAGTTCGGTGTGCAGGCCGGTTTCGGCCTCGATGGCCTGGGCCACGGCGTCCACCAGCGTGCCGGGGGTGGTCAGAAAAGGCCGGCCGCCCAAGGTCCAGGCCAGCTCGTAGTCCAGCCCGTGTTTGTCCAGTACCGCCTGCAGCCGGTTTTGCAGCGACTCGGGCGTGGACTCGGTGCCAAAGCGGAAGTTGAAGTCCACCACCACCGTGCCTGGAATGACATTGCTGGCGCCGGTGCCGCCATGGATGTTGCTGACCTGCCAGGTGGTTGGCGGGAAGAAGGCGTTGCCCTGGTCCCACGACACAGTTACCAGTTCAGCCAGCGCTGGTGCCAGCAGGTGGATCGGGTTTTTTGCCAGTTGCGGGTAGGCGATGTGGCCCTGGATGCCTTTGACCGTGAGTTTGCCGCTGAGGGTGCCGCGGCGGCCGTTCTTGACCATGTCGCCGGTGCGTTGGACCGAGGTGGGTTCCCCCACGATGCAGTAGTCCAGCTGCTCACCACGCTGGCGCAGCATTTCCACCACCTTGACCGTGCCGTCCAGCGCCGGGCCTTCCTCGTCGCTGGTGAGCAGAAAACCAATGCTCAACGGGGTGTCGGGCTGGGCGGCCAGGAACTCTTCGCTGGCCACGACAAATGCGGCCAGCGAGGTTTTCATGTCGGCCGCGCCGCGGCCGTAGAGCTTGCCGTCACGCTCGGTCGGGGTGAACGGGTCGCTCTGCCATTGTTCGTGCGGGCCACTGGGCACAACGTCGGTATGGCCGGCAAATACTATCAATTTAGTAGCTGTATGTGCTTTGTTTGTCTGGGCTACAGGCCGTTTTGCCCATAAATTGGTGACGCGGAAATGGTCTGGTCCGCTGACCAGGGTTTCCAGCTCGAACCCCAGCGGCGCCAGGCGCTGGCCAATCAGGGTTTGGCAGCCGGCATCCAGCGGGGTGTCGGAGCGGCAGGCGATCAATTGTTCGGTCAGTGCACGGGTGGGTGTCATGGGGCAGGGTAATCAGTGGTCCACGTCAAGCGTGATTTCGGTGAAAGTGGGTTTGTCGTCCGGGTCCTCGGCTGGCAGCCGGCTCTGGGCGTTGGCCCGGGCGGCAAAATCGTTTTGCAGACGCCACAACAGGTTGGTGGGGGAGTCGGCGTTGGCCAGGCCTTCCTTGCGGTCCACCACCCCGGCCAGGACCAGGCGGGCAATGTCCTGCTCAAAGGTCTGGCTGCCTTCGGCCAGGGACTTTTCCATGGCGTCGACGATGCCGGAGAAGTCGCCTTTTTCGATCATTTCGGCCACCAGCTTGGTGTTGAGCATGATCTCCACCGCGGCCGTTCGGGTGTCGGCAATGGTGCGCAGCAGGCGCTGCGAGACGATGGCTTTCATCGCGGCGGCCAGGTCACCGAGCATGGTCTGGCGCACCTCGACCTGGTAGAAGCTCAAAATCCGGTTGAGCGCCTGGTAGCTGTTGTTGGCGTGCAGCGTGGCCAGGCACAGGTGACCGGTCTGGGCGTAGGCGATGGCCGCCGACATGGTTTCGCGGTCGCGGATTTCGCCGATCATGATCACATCGGGTGCTTGCCGCAGGGCGTTTTTCAGCGCCAGCTGCATGGATTGGGTGTCGGTGCCGACTTCACGCTGGTTGACCACCGAGCGTTTGTTCTTGAACAGGAATTCAACCGGGTCTTCAATGGTCAGAATGTGCCCGGACTCACTGGCGTTGCGGTGGTCGATCATCGACGCCAGCGTGGTGCTTTTGCCGGTGCCGGTGGCGCCCACCATCAACACCAGGCCGCGTTTTTCCAGCATCAGGTCGGCCAGCACCGGCGGCAGCGACAGCGAGGCCAGTGCCGGAATCTCGTTGGCGATGAAACGGATCACCACGGCGTAAGAGCCGCGCTGGCGCATGCCGCTGATCCGGAAACGGCCCACCCCGGGCATGGACCAGCCCATGTTGAGCTCGTTGAGTTCGCGCAGCTCCTCGATTCTCTGCGGCGGCAGGATTTCGCTGAGCAGGTTGATCGGTGCGTCGGGCGGCAGGATCTGGCTGTTGATCGGCACGCAGTTGCCGTTGATGCGGATCAGCGCCGGCGAGTGTGCCGACAGGTAGATGTCAGAGGCGCGCTTTTCGGCCATCAGGCGCAGGATGCGCTCCATCGTGCCTTGGGCTGAGGGTGGCGCACTGGTTGCCATGGGGAAGCCTTTCAATCAGCGGGGCGGCGCCAGGTGGCCGGCCCCGACGGGTTGCAGATCAGTTGCGCAGCAAATCGTTCAGGCTGGTTTTGGCGCGGGTCTGCGCGTCCACCCGCTTGACGATCACGGCGGCGTACAGGCTGTAGCGGCCGTTGTCCTTGGGCAGGCTGCCGCTGATCACCACCGAGCCGGCCGGGATGCGGCCATAACTCACCGTGTCTTCGACGCGGTCATAAATCGGGGTGCTCTGGCCGAGGTAAACGCCCATGGAAATCACCGAGTTTTCTTCCACGATGACGCCTTCAACCACCTCGGAGCGGGCGCCGATGAAGCAGTTGTCCTCAATGATGGTCGGGCCGGCCTGCATCGGCTCGAGCACACCGCCAATGCCGACGCCGCCGGACAGGTGCACGTTTTTGCCGATCTGGGCGCAGGAGCCGACAGTGGCCCAGGTGTCGACCATGGTGCCTTCGTCCACATAGGCGCCGATGTTCACATAAGACGGCATCAGCACCACGCCTTTTGCCTGGTAGCTGCCGCGGCGCGCCACGGCCGGCGGCACCACCCGCACGCCGGTGGCGCGCATTTCCTCGGGCGAGAGGTCGGTGAACTTGGTCGGCACCTTGTCATAAAAGGCCAGCTGGCCAGCCTGGATGATCTCGTTGTCGCGCAGGCGAAAGCTCAGCAGCACGGCTTTCTTGATCCACTGGTGGGTGGTCCATTCGCCCACGGCCTGGCGGGTGGCTACACGCAGCTGGCCGGTTTCGAGCTGATGGATGACGTGCTCGACGGCATCGATCACTTCCTTGGGCGCGGAGGTGGCCGACAGGTTGGCACGGTCTTCCCAGGCGGCATCAATGATGGTTTGCAGTTGTTGGGTCATGGTCAGGATTCGGGTAAGGGTTGAAGAAGTCGCGGGCGTCCAGGTTGGTGTCAGCGCGGCCGCTGCTGGACAAAGTCCCGGATACGCTGGGCCGCCTGCACACACTCTGCGGTGTCGGCAACCAAAGCCATGCGGATACGTCCTTTGCCAGGGTTGTGGCCCTGCGCTTCGCGTGCCAGATACGAACCCGGCAACACCGTGACATTGTAAGTAGCGTAGAGCTCGCGTGTGAATGTCAGTTCATCACCACCGACGTCGGCCCACAGGTAAAAACCGGCATCGGGCAGGGCCACGTTCAGCACCTCGGCCAGCAGCGGTGTGACCTGGGCGAACTTGGCCCGGTACAGCGCGCGGTTGTCCACCACGTGGGCTTCGTCCCGCCAGGCGGCGATGCTGGCGGCCTGCACCACCGGGCTCATGGCACAGCCGTGGTAGGTGCGGTAGAGCAAAAACTGCTGCAGGATGGCCGCATCCCCGGCGACAAAACCGCTGCGCAGGCCCGGCACATTGCTGCGTTTGGACAGGCTGGTGAGGGACACCAGGTTCTTGAAGTCCGAACGGCCCAGCTGGGCGGCGGCCTGCATGCCCCCCAGTGGCGCTTCGTCGCGGAAGTAGATTTCGCTGTAACACTCGTCCGAGGCAATGACAAAACCAAAACGCTCGCTCAGGTCAAACAGTTTTTGCCACTCTGACAGCGGCATCACCGCGCCGGTGGGGTTGCCGGGGGAGCAGACAAACAGCTGCTGGGTGCGGGCCCACACGGCTTCGGGCACGCTGTCCCAGTCCGGGGCAAAGTTGCGCGCCGGGTCACTGGCCACGTAATACGGTTCGGCCCCGGCCAGCAGCGCGGCGCCTTCGTAGATCTGGTAGAACGGGTTGGGGCAGACCACCACCGGCTTGAGCCCTGGGGTGGGCACGGTTTGCGGGTTGACGATGGTCTGAGTCAGCGCAAACAGTGCCTCGCGCGAACCATTGACCGGCAGTGTCTGGCTGAACGGGTCCACGCGCAGGCCGTAACGTGTGGCCAGCCAGTTGGCAAAGGCTTCACGCAGCGCCGGCTCACCGGCCGTGGCCGGGTAACTGGCCAGGCCGCTGGGCTGGCGGCCGATGGCGTCCACCAGCGCTTGCTGGATGAAGGCCGGTGTGGCGTGTTTGGGCTCGCCAATGCCCAGGCTGATCGGGCTGTAGGCCGGGTTGGGCGTGACACCGGCCAGCAGCTGGCGCAATCGTTCAAAAGGGTAGGGCTGTAAAAGGGGAAGAAAGGGGTTCATGAGGCACGATTATCCCGGATGGCACACTGCCCCCTGGCCGGACAGGGCCTGGGTTCAGAGAGTCAGGGTCTGTACCGGCGCGCTCCAGTCCAGCCAGCGCCGGGCGGCCTGGGCCAGCCGTTCGGGGTGACCGGTGGCGCACAGTGTGAGCTGGCCTGGCTGGTCGGGGCTGGCCAGCTGGGGCAGCACCCGGCGTGTCTGGCGGGCCACGGGTTGGCCGTTGTCGATCAGCTGCACACCCGCTGGCAGCAGGGTCACCAGCTCGGGGCGGGCAAACGGGTAGTGGGTGCAACCCAGCACGAGGCTGTCGATCTCCTGATTTTTAGAGCCAAATTGGCCCATAGCCCGCGTATATTCTTCACATAGCGCTACTATTTTTGTAGTGTCCTGGTGTTCGATGGCAGCGGCCAGGCCATCGCAGGGCTGGCAGGTAAAGCTGGCTTGGCCGGCCAGCGAATCCAGCAGGGTCTTGAATTTGCGGCTGCCCAGGGTGCCACGGGTGGCCAGGACGCCGATGTGTCTGGTCTGGCTGGCGGCTACGGCCGGTTTCAGGGCGGGCTCGACCCCCACCATCGGCAGGCCGGGATGTTCCTGGCGCAGCACATCAATGACCGCCGCGGTGGCGGTGTTGCAGGCGATCACCAGGGTCTTGATCTGGTGCTGCCTCAGCAGGTAGGTCGTGATGGCACGCGCACGCGTCAGCACATGGCTGTGGTCGCGTTCACCGTAAGGCGCATGGCCGCTGTCGGCCACGTAGACAAAGTCCTCGAACGGCAGCTCGGCGCGCAGCGCCTTGAGCACACTCAA
>NZ_JAQTWM010000048.1 GCF_028689305.1 Rhodoferax sp.
GCGGCGGCGGCCTGGTGGCCGGCGTGGCCAACTACATCAAGGCCGTGGACCCGCGCATCAAGATCATCGGCGTGCAGATGAACGACTCCGACGCCATGATCCAGTCGGTTGCTGCCAAGCAACGCGTCACCCTGGCCGATGTCGGCCTGTTTTCCGACGGCACCGCCGTCAAGCTGGTGGGTGAAGAGACCTTCCGCATCGCCAGCGAGCTGGTGGACGAATACATCACCGTCGATACCGATGCCGCCTGCGCCGCCATCAAGGACATCTTTATCGACACCCGCAGCATTGTGGAGCCCGCCGGCGCCCTGGCCGTGGCAGCCATCAAACAATACGTCGCCAAACACAAAACCAAGGGGGAAACCTACGCGGCCATCCTGTGCGGTGCCAACATGAACTTTGACCGCCTGCGCTTTGTCGCCGAACGGGCTGAAGTGGGGGAGGAACGTGAAGCCTTGTTTGCCGTGACCATTCCTGAAGAACACGGCAGCTTCCGGCGCCTGTGTGAACTGATCAGCAACCTGCCCAGCTTTGGTGGCGCCAAGTCCCTGCGCAACGTCACCGAGTTCAACTACCGCATCAGTGACGCCAACAAGGCCCATGTGTTCGTCGGTCTGACCACAGGCGCCAAGGGCGAGTCCGGCAAAATCGCCGCGCACCTGACCCGACACCATTTTGAGACCTTGGACCTGACCCACGACGATCTGGCCAAAGAACACATCCGTTATATGGTGGGCGGACGTTCTGCGCTGTCCAAAGATGAACGCCTGCTGCGTTTTGTGTTCCCGGAGCGTCCCGGCGCCCTGCTCAAATTCCTCAACCTGATGCACCAGGACTGGAACATCAGCCTGTTCCACTACCGCAACCAGGGCGCCGACTATGGCCGCATCCTGGTCGGCTTGCAGGTGCCGGCGCGTGATGACCAGGCTTTTGCCGAATTTCTGACCACCTTGGGCTACCCTTATGTGGAAGAAACCGCCAACCCGGTGTACCGGATGTTTTTACAGCAATAACACCCAACCTTTGGAGATCACCATGGCAAAAACCCTTGACGGCAAACTGGTGGTGGCCATCTCCAGCCGGGCGTTGTTTGACTTCGAGGAAGAAAACCGGGTGTTCGAACAAACGGATGACCGGGCCTACATGGCGCTGCAGCTCCAGCGGCTTGACACACCGGCCACCCCGGGCGTGGCGTTTTCGCTGGTGCAAAAACTGCTGGCCTTCAACCAGACGCCAGACGCCAACGCCCCGGTCGAGGTGGTCATCCTCTCGCGCAACGACCCGGTCTCGGGCATGCGGGTGTTCCGCTCGGCCCGGCACTACGGTTTGCCCATCGAGCGGGGGGCGTTCACCCGCGGCCAGTCCCCCTGGCGCTACCTGAAACCGCTGCACGCCAACCTGTTCCTGAGCACCCATTTGAGCGACGTGCGCGCCGCGCTGGACGCCGGTGTGCCCGCCGCCCAGGTCTACCCGCACTCCGCCCACGCCAGCAACGCCCATCCATCCGAAGTGCGTATTGCCTTTGACGGCGACGCGGTGCTGTTCAGCGACGAAGCCGAACGTGTCTATCAGGCCCAGGGGCTGCAGGCGTTTCAACAACACGAAATCGACAAAGCCACCCAGCCCCTGCCCGACGGCCCATTCAAACCACTGCTGGTGGCGCTGCAACGCCTGCAGGACGCCGGCACCCCAGCCATGCGCATCCGCACGGCCCTGATCACCGCCCGTAGCGCACCGGCGCACGAACGTGCCATCCGCACCCTGATGGACTGGAACATCGAGGTGGATGAAGCCCTGTTCCTGGGCGGCCTGCCCAAGGGGGAGTTCCTGCGCGAGTTTGAGCCAGACTTCTTCTTTGACGATCAGACCGGCCACATCGAATCTGCCGCGCAGCACGTGCCCTCGGGCCATGTGGCCAGCGGCGTGCGCAACTGACACCTCACGCAGAGCCGGCGCACGTGCCCTGGATGTAAAAGCTTTGTAAAGTCGCCAAGCGGCGTCGGCGGCCGCACCCCCTCAGGCGTTGAAAGGCGCTTGAGTGACACATTTTTGGATCGGGCACCTCCATGAACGTCAAGGCATCGTCCTCCCCAACGGCCTCCCATGCCACCCGCACGGACCTGCCGCGCCGCCAGTTGCTGTGGTCGGCCGCCCGGCTGGCCACCCTGGCGGCACCCGCCTCGCTGCTGGGCGTGCGGGCCGCCCTGGCGCAGACCACCGATGCCGATACAACCCCAACGCCCACCAACCGCCTGATCTGGCGCGCCCTCTCACGGGTCGGCTACGGCCCCAGTCCAGCCTTGTTGGCGGCCATCCAGACCGAGGCCAGTCCGCAGGACTGGGCCGTGAAACAAATCGGCCTCGCCCACGCCGCCAGCCAGCGCCCGCCGATCATCGCCCCGGATCTGGCGGACTTCAATGCCTCCTTGCCACAACTGGCCGATGGTGCCCGGCGCGAACGCGAATGGCGCTTGAAAGTCAAGGACAGCCCAAGCGCCCAGGACAACAAACTGCCCGCCGTCGACGCTGCCGCGCTGCGCCGCATGGACACCACCGTGGCCAACACGCCAGAGACCTTCTCACTGCGACTGACCATGCAAACAGCGGCCTGGCGCCTGAGCAGTTGCAGCCTGCCCGAACTCGAACACCCGCTACTGGCCCGCATGACCGAGTTCTGGTTCAACCACCTCAATGTTTTTATCGGCAAAGGCGCGGTGCGGCCTTTTGTCGGGCATTACCTGATCCACGCGATCCGCGCCCACGCCCTGGGCCAGTTCGAGGACCTGCTGCTGGCCAGTGCCCGCCACCCGGCCATGCTGCTGTACCTGGACCAGGCCCAAAGTGTGGCCGACGGCACCCCCAGTGCCCAGGGCCAGGCCCGCGGCCTGAACGAAAACTACGCCCGCGAGTTGATGGAGTTGCACACCCTGGGTGTCAACGGCGGCTACCGCCAGACCGACGTGCGCGAGCTGGCCCGCGTGCTGACCGGCTGGACCGTGACCCCCAAAGACGAGTCCGGTTTTCGTTTTGCCCCCCGCTTGCACGACACCGGCAGCAAACAGGTCCTGGGGCACACCTTTCCGGCCAACGCCCAGTCTGCCGGTGAGGCCGAAGGCGTGGCCGCCATTCGCCTGCTGGCGCGCCACCCGGCCACGGCCCAGCGCATCAGCCTGCGGCTGGCGCAGTTTTTTGTCGCGGACACCCCCCCACCGGCGCTGGTCCAACAACTCAGCCAGACCTTTCTGGCCACGCAGGGCGACATCAGCGCCGTCCTGGCCACCCTGTTGCGTTCCGCCGACTTCTGGGCGCCGGACAACCGCCTGTTCAAGACCCCGATGGACTTTGCCTGCTCGGCCCTGACCACCACCCAAAGTGCCGCCGCGGCTGACCGCCGCAGCCTGGTGCTGGCGGCGGCTTACCTGGCCGGTGCCGGCCAGCCCCTGCACGGCTGGCCAACACCCGACGGTTATGCCTTTGACGCCGCCACCTGGCTGGCGCCGGAAGCCCTGACGCGCCGCGCCGACTTTGCCATGGGGTTGGCCCGTGCTCAGCCGCAGCTGGACTATCTGATGCCATTCATGAGCACCAGCACCCAGGCCACCATTGCCCAGGAACGCCCGCTCCTGCGCGGGGGACTGCTGCTCGCCAGCCCGGACTTCATGTACAAATAAACCCGGAGCACGCCATGTCAACACACCAGCCACTGCCACGCCGCCAGCTGCTGCAAACCTTGCTGAGCCTGGGCGCCGGTTACGCGATGCCGGGTTTCGCTCAAATCGCTATGCAATCAGGAGCTACTCAGGAAATCAACACGCGGGCTAGAGCCCAAAAAAGCTCACAAAGCGAGGCCGATGGCCGACTCGTGGTGGTGTTTCTGCGTGGCGCCTATGACGGTCTGTCGGCGCTGGTGCCATATGGGGACGCCAACTATTACCGGCTGCGGCCCACCCTGGCGATTGCCGCACCCGACGGCAGCACCCAAACCGCACTCAAGCTGGACAACAGCTTTGGCCTGCACCCGGCGCTGGCCCCCCTGCTGCCGCTGTGGCAACAAGGTGTGCTGGGTGTGATTCCCTGCGCCGGCTCACCCGACGCCACCCGCTCCCACTTTGAAGCCCAGCACCACTGGGAAATTGGCCGCCCCGGCAAAGCCAGCGCGGCGGACGGCTGGATGAACACCCTGGCCGGCCTGCGCCCGCCCACCCGGGCCCTCGGCGTCGGTGAGGCCAACCCGCAGATACTGGCCGGCACCGCGCCGGTGCAGTTGGTTCCCAGCGGGCAGGCCGCTACCCGCACCGGCGCGCTGGGAGAACCCCTCACCCGCGATGCCGTGCTGCGCCTGTATGCCGGAGAAGACGCCTTGTCCAAAGCCTTTCGCGCCGGGGCGGACAGCCGCATGCACACGGCCCAGACCCTGACGGCTGCCGAGGCAACGCCCGCCCTGCCAGACAGCCTCAGCCGCCAGATGGCAGCCGCAGACAACGGGGCCGGCCCGGCCAAGGGCCTGCTGCTCGATGCCCGCCACCTGGGCACCCTGATGCGCCAGGACCGCCGGCTGCGGCTGGGCTTTTTGTCAGCCGGTGGCTGGGACACCCACGCCAACCAAGGCGGCGTCACCGGGGCGCTGGCGCAAAACCTGGCCAATCTGGCGGCCACCCTGGTGCAATTGCGGCGTGACTTTTCGGCCCCCCATGACGTGGTGCTGGTGGTCAGCGAATTTGGCCGCACCAGTGCTGAAAACGGCACCCGCGGCACCGACCACGGCCACGGCAACGCACTCTGGCTGCTGGGCGACGCGGTCCAGGGCGGGCGCTGGCACGGCCAATGGCAGGGCCTGGCCTCCGACCAGCTGCATGAAGGCCGCGACCTGCCGGTGCACCACGACTTCCGCGCCGTGCTGGCGCAAGTGCTGCGCCGCACCCAGGGCCTGAATCCCGGCGAGCTGGACCAGCTCTTCCCCGGCTTGGCCTGGGATGCCCGGCTCGACGGGCTGATGCGCGGCTGAAGCTACCCCGCGCCGCCTGCAACTGCCGACCACCCGCGTGGCGCGGTTAGCATCGCGTCTTGCTTCCTGTTTGCTGGACTTCAACCGCCATGACACTGACCGAAAAAATCTCTGCCTTCAAAACCTTCCTGCACCAGACTTGGGCGTTGACGCGGCCCTACTTTGCCTCGGAGCAGAAATGGAAGGCCCGGGCGCTGCTGGCAGCCATCGTGGCGCTGAACCTGGCGCTGGTTTACATGTCGGTGCTGTTCAACGACTGGAACAAGCTGTTTTACGACGCTCTGCAGGAAAAAAACGCCAGCGTGTTCTGGGCCCAGCTGGGGCGCTTCACCTACCTGGCGTTTGGCTTCATCATCATCGCGGTCTACAAGTTTTACCTGACCCAGATGCTGGAACTGCGCTGGCGCAGCTGGATGACCAGCCACTATCTGGACCGCTGGCTCGCCAACCGGGCGTTTTACCAGCTAGAGCTGACCCGGTTTGCCAGCCAGCCCGGCACCGGCAACCCCGACAACCCCGACCAGCGGATTCAGGAAGACATCAGCCAGTTCACCACCTACACCGTGTCGCTGACCATGGGGCTGCTCAACGCCGTGGTCACACTGGCCAGTTTTGTCGGCATCCTGTGGGGGCTGTCAGGCGGCTTCGCTTTCAGCGTGGGCGCCAGCACGGTCAATATCCCGGGGTTCATGGTGTGGATGGCGGTGCTGTACTGCGCCGCCGGCAGTGTGCTGACACATTACATCGGGCGGCCGCAGATCCGGCTCAATTTTGAGCAACAGCGCCTGGAGGCAGACTTTCGCCACCACATGGTGCGGGTGCGTGAATACAGCGAAGCCATTGCGCTGGACCGCGGCGAGACCGTGGAGCGCGGCCAGCTCGATGCCCGCTTCAACCGGGTCCTGGGCAACACGCTGGCGCTGATCAAGGCGCAGAAAAACCTGGTCTGGTTCACCAGTTTTTTTGGCCAGGCCGCCGTGGTGTTTCCGTTTGTGGTGGCGGCCCCGCGTTTTTTCAGCGGCGCCATCCAGTTGGGGGAGCTGATGCAGATTTCCAGCGCCTTTGGCCAGGTTCAAGGGTCCTTAAGCTGGTTTGTCGACAGTTACAGCAGCCTGGCGGCATGGCGTGCCACAACCGACCGCTTGACCAGTTTTGAAGCGTCTTTTCAGGCCCTAGCCCGCACGGAACAATCGTTAAACGCTATCGATTCAGCAGCACTTGAAAGCCATGACCTGCACTTGACCCTGCCCGACGGCAGTGTCCTGCTGGACCAGGCCGAGCTTCAGGCCCAAGCCGGCGACCGCATCCTGCTGCAAGGGCCGTCGGGGGCCGGCAAGTCCACCCTGTTTCGGGCGCTGGCAGGCATCTGGCCCTTTGCCCGCGGCCAGCTGCAGTTGCCTGCCAACAGCATGTTCATGCCGCAACGGCCGTATTTCCCGAACGGCCCGCTGCGTGATGCGCTGGCTTACCCGCAAAGCCCAGCGCAGTACACCGACGAACAGCTCCGAGCTGCCCTGCACCATGCGCTGCTGCCTGGGTTGGCGGAGCGGCTCGACGACGTCGCCGCCTGGAGCCAGACGCTCTCGGGCGGCGAGCAGCAGCGGCTGGCGGTGGCCCGTGTGCTGCTGAAAAAACCGGCTTGGGTGTTTGCCGATGAAGCCACCAGCGCGCTGGATGATTCAACCGAGAGTTTGATCTATAAAACGCTTCTATCCCACATCAAACAAGCCAATGGCGCTATTGTTTCAATAGCACACAAACCCAGCATCGCGACTTTTCACAGCCGCCTGTGGCAATTGGAGAAATTACCCGACGGAGCCAACGCGCGTTACACGGTGCGCAGCAGCCCCTTGCCCGCCACCAGCGTCTGAATCAGTTCTGCGGCTTTTCCGTCTTGTTGATCTTGGTCGGTGAGTAGGTGTACACCTCACTCACCAGCACGCCTTGGGCGACATTGGCCCCGGGCTGCGTGGGTTCCACCTGGTTTTTGACCTGCTGCTGCACCTGTACCGCGCTGGCGCTGGCCAGCCACAGTGATTTGATGTGATCCAGCAGGATTTTGGAAATGGGCTCCGGCGGTGGGTCCTGAACCTTTTCCGGTGCCGGACGGTGAATGGTCCAGTCCTTGGCCGAGGTTGCCGCCTCTGACCCACGGCGGCCAGGATCGGACACACTGCTGTAGACCCCCTCGCCCACACTGGGCTTGTCGGCCTGGTGGATCATGTTGATGACGCTGGGTGTGGGCTCGATGGCCACGGGATCCTGCTGCCCCGGATTCACTGGCGCCACCGGTACAACACGCCCCGTCGTCAGCGCAGCAGACTCTACGGCGATGGGCCGTACGCTCTGGATTCGATCGATGTTTGGTAGTTGCATGGTGCTTCAGGCGACAGAATGGGTCTGGGTCTTTCCTCCGTTCGTAGGTTCTTTAACGGCAGAAATAGGGGGTAATTTAGGCCTATTTTCAAAAAAAGGTTTTTTTGAGCCTTCCTTTCGCTTTAGACCGGTGATCAGCCTGCCGCCCAAGGTGGCAAATCCCCCAAGGCTGTGTCATGATGGACCATCGTTCAATGACCTCGCCCACACCGATGCCCAGGACCAGCCCATGACGACGCACAACCTTCAGCCATTCTTGGCCCCGGCAACCACAGGTCAACCCAGCTTAATGCACCAAAGTGATGCACCGAGCCAGGCACGATGGCCAAGCTGACCTCCGTCAAGTCCCTGGAGCCGCCTGCGCCGACGTCAGATCCGGCGCGGGTGATTGCCGAGGAAGTCCGCACGGACCAGTTGCACCTGCTGTTTCGCCAGTCATTCTTTGCCACCTTTGGCAGTTTTGTGGCGGCCTGCATCCTGGGCTGGCTGCACTGGAACCTGGGCGGCAGCCACAACGTCATTCACACCTGGCTGGCGCTGCTGGGCGCCAGCAGCCTGCTGCGGCTGGTGATGTTTCTGACCTACTTCCGGACACCTGAGCGTCTGCGCATTCCCTCGCGTTGGGAGCGGGTCTACTGGCTCACGCTGCTGCTGTCGGCCGGCATCTGGGGCATCGGTGCGCTGGTGCTGATGGCTGATGGTGAGCTGCTGCTACAGGCCATCACCATGATGTTCACGGTCGGCATGGCCGGCAGCGCGGTGTCCACTTATTCAGCCTATCGGTCCATGACCCTGTCAGCTGTCGGCCTGGTGCTGCTGCCCTGCACGACCTGGCTGCTGGTGCAGCCTTCGCTGTTGCAACGAGGCCTGGCCCTGGCCGTCCTGCTGTTCTCGGCATCGGTGGTGCGGGCCACCCGGGAACTGTCCGTGGCCCTGCAAAACTCTTTCAGGCTGACCCATGAAATGGCGCTGGCGCACCGCATTGCCTCACATGCGGCACAAACCGACGTGCTCACCGGCATCAACAACCGGCGGGCTTTTTTTGAGCGGGCCGAACAATTGCTCAATTACTGCCAGCGCAACCAGCGTCCGCTGTGTGTGCTGGCCATGGACCTTGACCACTTCAAGGACATCAACGACACCCATGGCCACCAGGCCGGCGACATGGTCCTGCGCCAGGTGGGAGAGCTGCTGCAGACCAGTTTTCGCTCTGCCGACATCTGCGGCCGGCTCGGTGGTGAGGAGTTTGCCCTGCTGCTGGCAGACACCCAGATCGAATCAGCGCAGGAGATCGCCGAACAGCTGCGCAGCGACTTATCCAATCTGATCTTTGAGCTGCCGCAGGGGCATATCCAGCACATCTCGGCCAGCCTGGGCGTGGCCGCTGCCGATCTGGCCAATGACAGCCTGCAGACCCTGCTGCAGCGTGCCGATGAGGCCATGTACCGGGCCAAGACCAGTGGCCGCAACCGGGTGGTGACAGCGGCCGTGGCCTGAGGCCACGGCCTCAGGCGGACCACAACTGCCGCATGGTCCGCACAAAGTCCTGCCTGATGCGCTGCCAGGCGTCTGCATCGGCCAGGGTGCCGTCCCGGATGACCGGTTGGCCCGCCACATGGACCGAACGAAAGCGTGCGTCCGGGCTGGAGAACACCAGCGCATCCAGCCAATGCCCGGCCGGTACCCCCAGCAGGGCGTCGGCCTGGACATCCAGCACCAGGAAGTCGGCGCGCTGCCCGACCGCCAACGCGCCCAGCGGCCTGGCAGTGGCCGACGCCCCGCCCGCCAAGGCCGCCTCAAACAAGACTGCCGCCGAACTGGCCGATGACCCGGTCTGGGTGGCCACATTGCGCCGACGCTGCGTCAGGCGCTGGGCATACTCCAGCAGGCGCAGTTCTTCACTCCAGCAGCGGGTGACGTGGCTGTCCGACCCGATGGACCAGCGGCCCCCCACCTGGGCATACCCGGTGTAGTCGAACACCCCGTCGCCCAGATTGGCCTCCGTGCTGGGACAAATGACAATGGCGGCCCCGCTGGCGCGCACCGCGGCCAATTCCGCCGGCGTGGTGTGGGTGGCATGGACCAGGTTCCAGTGCTCATTCACGGGCAAGTGCGCCAGCAGCCATTCGATCGGGCGCTGCCCGGTGTGGGCGAAGCAATCCGCCACCTCCTGGGTCTGTTCCGCCACATGGATGTGGATGGGCCAGCCCGCCTGGCTGGCCCAGGCGCCTACGTCCTTGACGGCGGCAGCGTCGGCGGCCCGCAAGGAATGCACGGCCACGCCGATGTTGACCCGGGGGGCCGCCGCTGTCTGGGCCTGCAAGTCCTGCACCAGCCGCAGCAAGCTGTCGGGGGTGGAAGCAAAACGGCGCTGGTCCTCGCGCAGGCCAGGGGCGCCAAACCCGGCGCGCATGTACAGGGTGGGCAGCAGGGTCAGCCCGATGCCCACGCGTTGCGCCGCCCGCACCAGCGCCAGCGACATCGCCAGCGGATCGGCCTGCGGTTGGCCATCCGCCGCGTGGTGCAGGTAATGGAATTCACACACCTGGGTGTAACCACCGGCCAGCAGCTCGGCATACAGCATGGCGGCGATCTGCTCCAGCTGATCGGGGGTGACGCGCCGGGCCACCGAGTACATGCGATCACGCCAGCTCCAGAAGTCATCACGGAGTGCAGCCCCGGTACCCGAGCGCCGCTCGGTCAGCCCGACGATGGCACGCTGGAAAGCATGGCTGTGGGCATTGACCAGGCCGGGCAGCACCGGGCCGTCCAGCCGCGTCACCGCCAACGCCAGGTCTGGCGTGGTGTTGGTCTGGATGTCGCGCCACGTGCCGCTGGCATCCACGGTCAGCAGCACATCCCGGGCCCAGGCGCCGTCGACCCAGGCGTTGGCCGCAAAAAACCGTTGTTCTTGTTGATCAGGCATAGAGGCTCCGGCAGGCGCTCAGCGCCTGACTCAACATGGCCCGGATCACCGGCCGGATGGCGCGGGCCTTCTGCTCGTCGTAGTCAAACGGCAGTGCTTCACGCATGTAGAGGTGCTGGCACATCTCCAGCTGCACGGCGTGCACCCCGTGCTCGGGCCGGCCGTAATGCCTGGTGATGTAGCCGCCCTTGAAACGGCCATTGAGCACATGGCTGACGCCTGCAGCGGCGGCACCAGCCGACACGACCGCCGCCGCAATCGTGGGGTCGGCGCTGGCGCCATCGGCGGTGCCGATGTTCAAGCCCGGCAGGCGGCCGTCAAACAGCCAGGGAATCTGCGAGCGGATGCTGTGCGCGTCCCACAACAGGGCGTAGCCATGAACGGCCTGGATTCGCTGCAACTCGGCGGCCAGCGCCGCATGGTAGGGCTTCCAATAGGTCTCGCGACGCCAGGCCCGCTCCTGCGGGGTGGGTTCGCAGCCTGGCTGGTAAAGCGCCTCACCGGTGAAAAAATGGGTCGGGCACAACTCGGTGTTGGCGGCACCGGGGTACATGGGGGCATCATCGGCCGGCCGGTTCAGGTCAATCACATAACGCGAATAACGCGGCATCAGCACACTGGCCCCCAGCTCGGGCAGGAAGTCATATAACTGCGCCAAGTGCCAGTCGGTGTCTTCCAGCCCCAGGGCGCGCGGCACATAGGCGTCGCGCAATGCTTCGGGCAAGTCCGTTCCGATATGCGGCATGCTTACCAGCAGGGGCACGGTACCGGCATGTAGTGTCAAAGTCATCAAGTTTCACCGTTCAAAAGGGTTGGACATCCGCATGGCGCACCTGGGCGGGCTCACCCGGATGGCGCCATCTCCATCCACAAAAAGTCCGTCCCGCGCAGCTGCAATGCCCCGCCGGCAGGCAGCGCCTGCCACACCAGGGTGTTGGCGGGAACCGCCAAAGATTGATCATCAAAATGCAGCTCTGCCCGCGAATTGATTGCATAGATAGCTATTGTTTTTGCAGCATCCAGCATGATGCAGAAATGACCCGAAACCCGCATCATCCGGGCCGTGGCCCGAGAGCTGCGCGCCATCAGGTTGAAGTCCTGCGTGGCACCGTCCAGCAGCTCGCAATCAGCCGGCTCGGCCCCATCAAAACACAGGGGCGCGCTGTGGCAGGTCAACTCGTGTGACTGGCCACGCAACGTCAGGCGCACCCCACCCTGGCCCAGCACGGCAAACCAGCGTTGCACACCCGCAAAGCAGGAAAACGGCCCACTGTGCGCCACTTCAGCCACCGACAGGCGCCACAGCCAGTCTTTCGAGTCCGGCCAGGCCAGCAGTTCCCGTGTGACCCCGCCGCCATTGCGCCAGGGGCTGGGTGGCACGTCGTCCAGTCGAACCTGTTGCCAGTTCATATCAGACCGCCTCCTAGGAACTCAAGCTACGGGAAATCCGGGCGGCGGTCACAACCGTCATTTGAATCAGGGCCGCCTGTCTGTCGCGCACCCGCACACTGGGCGCCATCAGGGTCAACACCCCCAACGCGCGTTTACCAATGCCGAACAGGGGCACGCTGACACCCCAGACACCGGGGTCCACCTCACTGTCACTGACCGCATAACCCGTCTGGCGGATCGCGGCCAACTCGGCGGCTTGATCCAGCAGCACCACATCGGGCTGCTGCGGGCTCTGAAAGGCAGCAGCCACGCCTTTGGGCAGATGTGCCAACAAACACTTGGCCGACGCGCCCTTGGGTTGCAGCGGCACACTGCGCCCCTTCTCAAACGAACAACGCAGCGCCTGCTGGCTCTCGACCATGTCGACGCAGATGGCCTGACCGTTCACGGCCACCACCAGTCCCACACTCTCTTGCGATTGCTGCGCCAGCGCCAGCATGTCGGCGCGGGCCAGCTGCACCAGATGTGACGACATGTCAAAGCCCAGCGCCAGTTGCAAACTCAACGGCCCCGGCGCATAACGGCCCTCCACTTCCAGCACGAACCCCCAGCGTTTCAAGGTGGCCAATTGCCGGTACAAGGTGCTTTGGCTCAGTGCCGTCATGGCCATCAATTCCACCGCCGTCATGGCGCAGCCCTGCTGTGCCAGCGTGGCCAGGACTGACAGGGCGCGATCAACCGCAGAAACAGGATGAGAAACCAGAGACATGGGCAAAGTATCCGTCGCCACTGCTCCACCGCAAACAAATATTTCTCACTCAATGGGAATTGATATGGATTTTTAACAAAAATTTGGGAATACATGTCGTCTGGCACCACAGCGCGGCGGGCTTTTCGTCCCGGTTTAAACTGCAGGCTCCCCCCGGCCCAACAGACCAGACACATGAATTTTTGGGATCAGCGCTTTTCCGAACCCGGCTTCAAATACGGCACCGAACCCAATGCGTTTTTGCGTGACTGTGCAGCTCGCCTGGCGCCGGCCAGTCAGATTCTGGTCCCCGGTGATGGTGAGGGACGCAACGGTGTCTGGCTGGCCGGGCAGGGGCATGGCGTGACCTCGGTGGACAGCTCAGCCGTCGGACTGGGCAAAGCCGCCGAGCTGGCAGCCCAACGCGGTGTCCCGCTGAACACCCAGCTGGTCGACCTGGCGGACTGGGCGCCTGCCGAAACCAGCGTGGATGCCGTTGTGCTGATCTATACCCATTTGCCCAGCGCTTTTCGCCAGCGTGCCCACCAGGCTCTGGCACACGGCCTGAAACCAGGTGGCTGGCTGATCCTGGAAGCCTTCCACCCCGCCCAGCTGGCCCACGCCAGTGGCGGCCCCAAGGACGTGGACATGCTCTACACGCCTGAGCAATTGACTACCGACTTTGCAGGTCTGCTGTCCCCGGTGCTGGCCTGGCATGGTGAAACCACCTTGTCAGAAGGTCCGGGCCATCAAGGGCTGGCCCATGTCACCCGCTGGCTGGGGCAACGTTTGTCATTCACAAGTCAAAAAAGGAAATCCTGATGAAAACCGCTCACGATCTCGTCGCCGCCGCCAAAACCCGCGTGCAGGAAATCCCTGTTGACGCCGCCGAACAGGCCGTCCGCGATGCGGATGTGCTGGTCGATGTTCGCGAATCGGATGAATTTGCCGCCGGCCATTTGCCCGGGGCGATCCACATCTCGCGGGGTCTGCTGGAATTTCGCTTCAGCGGCATGCCGGCCTTGCAATCACGCGATCTCAAGATCGTGCTGTATTGCAAAACCAGCGGACGGGCCGCCCTGGCCGCTGCCGCGCTGCACGACATGGGTTACCTGAACGTCCAATCCATTGCCGGCGGTTATGACGCCTGGGTTGCCGCTGGCAAACCAGTGGCCAAGCCGCAGGCCACATCATTTGAATGACGGGCTGGCTGGCAGCATCCGTTGAACCTCCGCCAGAAAGTTCTTGTACTGGATCGGTTTGGCAATGTAGCCGTCACAACCAGCTGCAAGGATTCGCTCCTCGTCCCCTTGCATCGCAAAGGCGGTAAGGGCAACAATCCTGATCTGAGCGGTCGCGGGCGACTCTTTGAGCAGGCGGGTCGCCGTCAAGCCGTCCATGCCGGGCAGCTGGATGTCCATCAGGATCAAATCAGGCAGATGCACCTGGGCCAATGCCATGCCGTCCCTGGCGTTATTGGCCTGCAGCACCCGATAACCCGCCTTGCCAAGCAACAAGCTGACCAACTTCATATTGGCGGGCGTGTCTTCCACCACCAGGATTTGCGCGGTCATGGGTTGACGCCCTGGTTTGTCTTGAGCACGCGCTGGACCTCGTTGATGAAATGGGCATGATTGAAGCTGCCCTTCTCCAGGATCGAAGCGACGCAGCCATTCAGCGCCATGTGGTCTTCCTCCAGGAGGGTCTTGGCAGTCACCACGATGATGGGAATGGCGGCTGTTTCGGGACTACGCTTGAGCGCTTCAACGACATCAAACCCGTTCACTTCGGGCATCAACAAGTCCAACACCAACAGATCGGGCTGCTCCCGCTGCGCCATGGCAATGCTTTCCTTGCCGCCATAGGCCCGCAACACCGTATAGCCGGGCTCGGCCAAATAGGCGCCAAGCAAGTCCACGGCTCTGGGGTCGTCATCAACCACCAGCACCTTGAGCACGTGATTGGCTTTTGCCAGTCCGAGCTTCTGGAGTGACTCCAGCAACTCCTCACGTGCCACCGGTTTTTGTAATACGGCACTGGCACCCAGAAAAAACCCTTTGCGGGCATCTGCAATGATCGACACGATGACCACAGGAATATGAGCGGCAGGTGAACCCGCCTGTTTGAGCCGTGCCAACAAATCCCAACCATCCATGTCAGGCAAAAGGATGTCGAGAAGAATGACCGCCGGCTCACGCTTTGCCAGCCATTCGAGGCCCTCCTTGGCATTGGCGGCGAGCACGATCTCAAATCCTTCCGGCTCCAGTTGCCGGCGAATCAGCTCGGCGGCACGCTCGTTGTCTTCAATGACCAGCGCCAGCCTGCGGCCGACGCCGGGCACGGCTGGCACAGGCACCGTTTGTTCTGCGCCCCCGGCCTGCGCCTCCACTTCGCGCCAGGGCAGCCAGACAGTGAATGTGGAACCCTGCCCCAAGGTGCTGGCCAGTGCCACGGTCCCGCCGTGCAAACGCGTCAGCTTCAGGATCAGGGCCAACCCCAGTCCGGTGCCCTCTGACTCGCGGGACAAGGAGGAATCGAGCTGCGAAAATGCCTGAAAAAGACGCGACGCATCCTCTGCAGCAATGCCAATGCCGGTATCAAGTACCGCAATTTCCAGAAACTCCGCGAAGGCATTGGGTGGCAGTGGCATGCGTAGGCTGGTTGGCTGCGGTGTGGTCCAGCCTTCGATGGCTGAGCGCGTCACCTTTTGGACTCGCAATGTCACCCGGCCATGATGACCACTGAACTTCACCGCGTTGGAGAGCAGATTAAAAACAATCTGTTTGGTTTTCCGTGCATCCAGCGATAGCGGGCCGAGTGGCTCGGCGATATCCAGTTGCAGCTCGATGGCGTGAGCCGCCGCCTTTTCCTTGATGATCAGCAAACTGTTGGCCAACAAGACATCCGCGTCCTGCGGGTCGAGATCAAGCGTCATCTTGCCAGCCTCGATCTTGGACAGGTCAAGAATATCGTTGATCAGCGACAGCAAATGCTGGCCACTGTCAAAGATGTCACTGACAAACTCCCGTTGCTGAGCCGTGATCTCGCCGATCAGCCCGTCCTTGAGCACTTCCGAGAAACCGATGATGGCGTTCAGCGGTGTGCGCAGTTCATGTGACATGTTGGCAAGAAACTCCGATTTCAGCCTGCTCCCCTGCTCCAATTGCTGATTTTTTTCAGCCAACAGGTTGTTGACGGAGCCCAGCTCAGCGGTCAGACGCTGCAAGTCAGCGGTCTTTCCGCGTTCCCTGTGATGAGAGTCGGCTAGCTGGGCATAGAGTTTGCCGTTTTCCAGCAACAGCGCCATGAGAACAACGCTGGAAGCCAGCAAACCATAGATGCGCCCGGCATACCACCCCAGGTCGTAACGACCGTGATTGAGAACGGCAGCCAGGGCACTATCGAAGATCCAGACACACATGACCACCATCAGCCACAGGTCAAGCAGCGAATGTGGCCGGCGCCGCCACAGAATCACCAAAGCGGCGAAACCGAACAACCAGACCATCGTGGCCACAATCACCTTGGCCGATGCATCGACATCCCCCGCCATGATCACCGGCAAAACGCCTTGCCTCGTGGCAAGCAACGTCAGTCCACCCACCAGGACAAATACCCCGATCACATAGGGCAGCACCACCCAAAAAAAATGGCCGTTGGATAAGACCGGTACACGGTGGTCATCCTTGATCAGAGCGTAAGCGATGACAAACAGGGGAAAGCCCCCATGCCAGAGAAAATAAATCCACGCCGTGGTCTGGGTTCCGGCACCAAGAAGGCCTGCTGGCGCAAAAAGTCCAGGAAAGCTGAGGGCATGAGAAACGGCCATCATGGCGCTAAACAGGTAACCACTGGCCAATACAGCCAGGTTCTTGGACCGGTAGATGCCATGCTGCCCAAAAAGCAGGGTCGCCGTGATCACTTCGATCACGACAATGGCGGATTGATAGATGGGCAGAAAGGCCTGGATCTGCGGCAACGCAACTTTGGCGAAAGGCGCCATGACCAGAAAAACCACCAGCGACATCATCAAGACAGCCAGCGCGGCACGACGGTCACTACGCTCAGGACCATAGGTCGCAAGAAAGGGCAATTCGCCAGATGGGGGGGTATCAGGCGTCACGATATTGCTCGTAAATGGCGGCAAACAGGTCAGCCTGTTGAACAAAGCAGCTCAGCACTTCAGGGTCAAAGTGTCCGGGGTGTACGCGCCCATCACCTTGACTGATGATCTTCACGGTAAGCGGATGTTCAAACGGCTGCTTATAGGGGCGCCGGCTGCGCAACGCATCGTAAACATCACAGATCTGCATGATGCGTGCGGCCAGCGGGATGGCCTTGCCACCGATGCCTTGGGGATAACCACTGCCGTCCCAGCGTTCGTGATGGTTGAGGGCGATCTCACAGCCCATCTGGATGCAGGGAGAGCTCCCATTGGACAGAATGTTGGCCCCCAGTACGCAGTGGGTTCTCATGATGACCCATTCCTGCTCGGAAAGCTGGCCGGGCTTGAGCAGGACATGGTCCGGGATGCCGATTTTTCCAACATCATGCATCGGGCTGGCCAAAAAGATCATCTCTGAAAACTCCGCCCCCAAAGCCAGGTGACGGGCCAGTTCACGGCAGAAGTGACTGATGCGCCGCACGTGATGCCCTGTTTCTTCGTCCTTGTGTTCCGCCGCGCGCACCAGTGTGAAGATGGTTTCGCGATTGGCTTCGTGCAGTTGTGCGGTACGTTGCTGCACCTGTTCTTCAAGAATGCGATTGTGGTTGGCCAGAAAATCGCCGTATTCCTTGAGCCGCAGCAGGTTTCTGACACGCACCTTGAGGTCAGCCCGATCAATCGGTTTGGTCAGAAATTCTTCAGCACCCGCTTGCAGCGTGCGCAGTTTTGATGCCCGGTCCTCCAGCGAGGAAACCACAATGACCGGCACGTTTTGGGTGCGGGGATCAGCCTTGAGCAAGGCCGTGGTCTCGAAGCCGTCCATGTCCGGCATCATGAGGTCAAGCAGGATCAGATCAGGCGGATCGGCAATCGCCAGCGCCAGCGCATCTCGACCGTTTTTGGCCGACACCGTGACATAACCGTCTACCTGCAACAAGGTTTCCAACAGTTTGATGTTGCGCACCTCGTCATCAACAACAAGGATCGTGGCAGATTCTTTGGAACGCATGGTTGCCCCCCGATATCTTGCATCACACTCTGAGCGTCATCGGTTCAAAAGACACACCCCCGCGCTCATGCAGACATACGCAATTTGGACTGCAATTGCTGATTCTGGCGTAACGTCATCTTGTCTGCCATCCCCCAAATGGGGGATGGCAGACGGAAAACCGCTGCAAAATGGGAACAAAACCGCCGACTGATCACTCCACCGTCACCGATTTGGCCAGATTGCGTGGCTTGTCCACGTCGGTGCCGCGGGCGCAGGCGGTGTGATAAGCCAGCAATTGCAAGGGCACCACATGCAGCATGGGTGACAGCTCGCCATAGTGCTCAGGCATGCGGATCACGTGCAGGCCCTCATCACTTTCAATGTTGGAATCGGCATCGGCCAGCACATACAACACGCCGCCGCGGGCACGCACCTCATGCATGTTGCTCTTGAGTTTTTCCAGCAAAGCGTCGTTGGGGGCCACCGTCACCACCGGCATGGCGCTGGTCACCAGTGCCAGCGGGCCATGTTTGAGTTCACCGGCCGGATAGGCTTCCGCATGGATGTAGCTGATTTCCTTGAGCTTGAGGGCACCTTCCAGCGCAATCGGGTAGTGCAGGCCACGCCCCAGAAACAGCGCGTTTTCCTTAGGCGCAAAGTCCTGCGCCCAGGCCATCACCTGCGGCTCCAACGCCAGCACGGCCTGCAAGGCAGTGGGCAGATGGCGCATGGCCTTGATGTGGCGGGCTTCTTCGGCCTCGCTGAGCAGGCCGCGTGACTGCGCCAGTGCCAGGGTCAACAAAAACAAACCGGCCAGTTGGGCGGTAAAGGCCTTGGTGGATGCCACACCAATCTCGACCCCGGCGCGGGTGATGTAGGCCAGCTCGCATTCGCGCACCATCGCACTGGTGGCCACGTTGCAAATGGTCAGCGTGTGGGTCATGCCCAGGCTTTGCGCATGGCGCAGCGCCGCCAGGGTGTCGGCAGTTTCACCCGACTGGGTGATGGTGACCACCAGGGTGCGCGGGTTGGGCACCGAGTCGCGGTAGCGGTACTCGCTGGCCACCTCGACCTGGGTGGGAATCCTGGCGATGCTTTCCAGCCAGTATTTGGCGGTACAGCCACTGTAATAACTGGTGCCGCAAGCCAGGATCAGCACCGAGTCGATGTCCTTGAACACCCGCGCCGCACTGGTGCTGGCGCCGTCAAACAGCTCGGGCATGATGTTGTTGACACCGTCCAGGGTGTTGGCAATGGCGCGCGGCTGCTCAAAAATCTCTTTCTGCATGTAATGGCGGTACGGTCCCAGTTCGGCCGCGCCGCTGTGGGCATGCACCGTTTTCACCGGGCGCTGTGCCGGGGTCAAAGGCTTGAAGGCCTTGTCAACCAGCCAGTATTTGCCCAGCTGGAGATCGGCCACATCACCTTCTTCCAGATACACGATCTGATCGGTCACACCAGCCAGAGCCATGGCATCACTGGCGAGGTAGTGGGACTGCCCGTCTGCGCCAACCCCCAGGATCAGAGGGGAGCCCGAGCGCGCACCAATCAGGCGTAGCGGCTCATCCTTGCAAAACACCGCAATGGCATAAGCCCCGTGTAGCGAGCCCAAGGCGGTTTTCACCGCTTCAAATAAATCCCCGTCGTACAGACTGTCGATCAGGTGGGCAACCACCTCTGTGTCGGTCTGACTCTGAAACACATACCCCTTGGCCTGCAGGGCCACACGCAACTCTTCGTAGTTCTCGATGATGCCGTTGTGCACCAGCGCAATACGCCCCGGGCGGCTGACCGCATCACTGCCAGGGCCATGGCTGAAATGCGGGTGGGCGTTGTGCACCGCCGGTGCACCGTGGGTGGCCCAGCGGGTATGGGCAATGCCGGTGTGACCGGCCAACTGGCTGGACTGGATTTGTTCCATCAACTCGGCAACCCGTGAGGTGCTGCGGGCGCGCTGCAACCCGCTGGCATGCACGGCCACGCCGCAAGAGTCATACCCCCGGTATTCCAGCCGGGACAGGCCTTGCACCAGGATGGGAACGATGTTTTGATTGGAAACCGCGCCAACAATGCCACACATAAATTGCTCCTTGGTTGATGCGGGGATCGTAAAAGTCATCAAACGAAATATGCAATCTAATTTTGATTTAAATTGAATATAAATTTCACCATTTTCCCAATATGGATGAATGTTTCAAATTTATGGCTTTCATTTGAATAAAATTAGCAGCCATCACCCCTGCCGATCTGGATAAGTACATTCACGCCCGACCCCATCCACGATGCCTGCTCCCGTTCTTGACACCATTGACCTGCAGCTGCTCAACCTGCTGCAGACGGACGCCTCGCTGACCAACCAGGCGCTGGCCGCGCGGGTGCACATCTCCCCCCCCACCTGTTTGCGCCGCATCAAACGCCTGCATGAGGCCGGCCTGATCGAGCGGGAACTGGCCATCCTCAACCTGGACCGGCTCGCCAGCGTGATCGGGCCCGGGCTGTGCGCCATGGCGGAAATCACGCTGGACCGCCAGGATCAGGCGGCCCTGGAAGCGTTTGAACAGCGCGTGTTAAGGGAAGACGCCGTGCAGCAGTGTTACCGGGTGTCTCCCGGGCCGGATTTCTGCCTGGTGGTGCATGCCCGTGACATGCCAGACTACCTGGCGCTGACACAACGCCTGTTCACCGCCGACGCCAATGTGCGCAACGTCAAGAGCTTCTTCAGTATCAAACGCAGCAAGTTCGGCGCCCGGGTGCCGCTGCCAAGCTCACTCTGAGGGCGTCGCCTCAGCCAGCGGCAGGCGCAGCGTGACACAACAGCCGCGTTCTGGCTCCGCCTCCATACCAATGCTGCCCCCCAGCCGCCCCATGATCTTGCGGCTGGTGACCAGCCCCAGACCCAGGCCTTCAAACTCACGCGCCGGGTGCAAGCGACCAAACACCTTGAACAAGGCCTGCGCCTGCCCGGGGTTGAAGCCGACGCCGTTGTCACACACACGGATCTGACACAACGGCACACCCGCCGGCTGATCGGCCGGGCAAAGTTGCCATGTCAGCGCCACCTGCGCTGGCGCCCGGTGGCGGCTGAACTTGAGGGCGTTGTCCAGCACCTGCATCAGCACCTGCCGCAACAAGCCAGCATCTGCCCGCACCAGCGGCACATCCCGGGCCAATTGCCATTGCACCGGTGACGATGGCAGACGCTGGGTCAACGCCGCCGCCACCTCCTGCACCAGCGCCCCGACATCCACCGCCTGCAGCTGCAGAGGCTGCAAACCCAGCCGGGACAGTTGGGTCAGACCGTCGAGCTGCCGTGCCAATAGCTGGGCCGACTGCTCGATGGTGGCCAGATGGTCGGCCACATCGGCGGGCATATCGGACCAGTCCTCCTGGATGACCTGCACATACGAGGTGATATGGCGCAGCGGGGCCCGCAGATCGTGCGACACGGTGTAGGTGAATTCCTGCAACTCGGCGCGGGCCGCTGCCAGCTCGTCCTGCAGGCGCGCCAGCTGTTCGTCTGCGGAGGTCTGCGATCCGCTCATTTTTGTTTGCTGGGACGCTTCCAGTTGGGGATGCTGGTCTGCCGTGCCCGAGCCACCGTCAGCGCCAGCGGCGGCGTGTCTTTGGCGATGGTAGAGCCGCCGCCCACCGTGCCGCCCGCACCAATCGTCAGCGGGGCGATCAACACACAATTGCTGCCAATGTGCACGTCAGCCTCGATCACCGTGCGGTGTTTGTTGGCACCGTCGTAGTTGGCGGTGATTGACCCCGCGCCGTAGTTCACCCGCTCGCCCACCGTGGCATCACCCAGGTAGGCCAGGTGGTTGGCCTTGGCCCCTTTGGCCAGGGTGGAGTTTTTCACCTCGACAAAATTGCCGATATGCACCTCGGCCCCCAGCTTGGCACCGGGGCGCAGGCGGGCAAACGGGCCTATCAGCGCACCGGCCCCCACCTCGATGGCATCCTTGCTGCCAGGCGCGCCGCCTTCGATGTGGGTGAACGGGTGGATGACGGCCCCTGCCGCGATGCTGGCGTTCCTGATCACGCAGTTGGCGCCGACTTTCACGTCCTCACCCAGTGTCACCTGGCCTTCAAACACACAATTCACGTCAATCGACACGTCCTGCCCACACTGCAGGCTGCCGCGCACGTCCAGCCGCGCCGGGTCAGCCAGGCGCACGCCTTGCTCCATGAGCTGGTGCGCGATGCGCTTTTGGTAAGCGCGCTCCAACTCGGCCAGCTGCACCGGGCTGTTGACCCCGGCCACCTGCACCGCGTCACTGGTCTTGTGCGCCACCACCGGCACGCCGTCCGCCACGGCAAATTTGACGATGTCGGTCAGGTAGTACTCCGCCTGGGCGTTCTTGTTGTCCAGCCGGGCCAGCCATTGTTTCAGCCGCACGGCGGGCACCGCCATGATGCCGCTGTAGACCTCGGTGATGCGGCGCTGCTCGGGCGTGGCATCTTTCTGCTCGACGATGGCCTTGACCGTGTCACCCTCGCGCACGATGCGGCCATAACCGGTGGGGTCGGCAAAATCAATCGTCAGCAGCGCCAGCTTGGTGCCAGCACTGGCGGCAATGAGTTGCTGCAAGGTGTCGGGCTGGGTCAGCGGCACATCACCGGACAGCACCACCACCACGCCATCGTCACGCAACACCGGCACGGTTTGCTGCACCGCATGGCCCGTCCCCAGCTGCGGCTCCTGTCGCACAAAATTCAAGTCAAATTGACCTCTAGCCCGCGTATTACTTGCTAATGATGCTTCTACTTCTGTAGCACCATGACCGGTAATCACCGTCACCTGGCGTGCCGACAGGGCCGCCGCCGTATCCACCACATGCTGTAACAAGGCACGCCCAGCCAGCTGGTGCAACACTTTGGGCAGCTTGCTCTTCATGCGCGTGCCCTTGCCCGCCGCCATAATCACCACGTCCAGCGGCATGTCCGCAAAGATGTCCAAAGTCCCCGTCATACACACCCTCCTTGTCCGGTCTATGTCAATGCCGCCATTATCAGCGGGTCACCGTTTCCACCCCAACCACGTCCACCATGGCCATCAGTGTTTTTGACCTTTTCAAAATCGGCATCGGCCCCAGCAGCTCCCACACCGTGGGCCCCATGCGCGCCGCCAGCCTGTTCGTCCAGGCCCTGGCCCAGCAGGGGGTGCTGACCAACACCAGCAGCATCACCTGCGAGCTGTATGGCTCGCTCGGGGCCACCGGCAAGGGCCACGGCTCGGACGTGGCGGTGATGCTCGGGCTGATGGGCCACGCGCCCGACACGGTGGATGTGGATGCTGTGCCCAGCCTGATCGCCCAGGCCCGCGCCAGTCAGACCCTGCCGCTGGCCGGTGGTCACAGCATCCGCTTTGTGGAAAAAGAACACCTGCTGATGTACCGCCGAGAAGCCCTAGCCGAGCACCCCAACGGCATGGCATTCACCGCACGCGATGCCCAAGGCCAGCCGCTCAAAGCCGCCAAGTACCTCAGCGTCGGTGGCGGTTTTGTGGTGACCGCAGGCGCGGCCAACGAAGCGGTGCTGACTGAATACCAAAAAGTCCCCTACCCCTTCACATCCGGCGCGGAGCTGCTCTCACTTTGCAAGCAAAACAATTTGAGCATCAGCCAGCTGATGTGGGCCAATGAGCGCACCTGGCGCAGTGACGATGAGATTCACACCGGCCTGCAAACCATCTGGCGCGTGATGCGTGAATGTGTGCAGCGCGGTTTGAGCCGCCAGGGTGAGCTGCCCGGCCCCTACAAAGTGCAACGCCGCGCCCCGGTGCTGGCCGCGCAACTGCGCGAACGCGCCGAGCGCACCCTGGCCGACCCTTTGAGCGTGCTGGACTGGGTCAACGTCTACGCCTTTGCGGTGAACGAAGAAAACGCCTCGGGTGGCCGGGTGGTGACTGCGCCCACCAATGGGGCCTCGGGCGTAATTCCGGCGGTGCTGCACTACTGCGACCGCTTTGTGGTGCCCGTCGGCGGCCTGCGCGGGCAAGAGCTGGCCATGGACGAGGTGAGCAACTTCCTGATGAGCGCCGCCGCCATCGGCATGCTGTACAAGCTCAACGCCTCGATCAGCGGGGCCGAGGTCGGCTGCCAGGGCGAGGTCGGCGTGGCCTGCTCCATGGCCGCCGCCGGCCTGGCTGCTGTCATGGGGGCCAGCCCGGCGCAAGTGGAAAACGCCGCCGAAATCGGCATGGAACACAACCTGGGCCTGACCTGCGACCCGGTCGGCGGCCTGGTGCAAGTGCCTTGCATCGAGCGCAACGCCATGGGTGCCGTCAAAGCCATCAACGCCGCCCGCATGGCCCTGCAAGGCAACGGCAGCCACGTGGTGTCGCTCGACAAAGTCATCAAAACCATGCGCGACACCGGCGCCGACATGAAGACCAAATACAAGGAAACTTCACGCGGGGGGCTGGCGGTAAATATTGTGGAGTGTTGAAGCTGTCGCTTCGGCAGCTTGACGGCGATTGCGCTCAACTGATCATGAGCAGCGCTTTCATCTTGGCACGCACATGAATCATGATCTGAGGGCTTACGGTCGCTTTCTTCTTGGCTTTGCGAACCTTCCAGTCAAGCGACTTGACCTGATCGGACAACACCGCGCAATCAACGCCATCGACCTGGGTGAGAACCTCAAAAGGGTGACCCTTGATCTTGGTGGTCATGGGACAACAGACCATCAAGCTGGTTTTACCGTTGTAGCTGGCTGGGCTGATGACCAATGCCGGACGATGACCCGCTTGTTCGTGTCCGGCCTGAGGGTCGAATTCCAGCCAGACCACGTCGCCAGCATCGGGCACATAGGCACGCATCACCATCAAAATTCCTCCTGGCCCACGGGCTGGCCAAAGCTGAACTCTGAATGCATGTTGCTGGCCGTGATGTCTTGCACCATGGCATCCAGGTCGTATTCCACTTTTTCAGAGGGCTCGATCACAATCCGCCCGCGTGAAACGACCAGATTCACCTTTTGTTCAAGTTGATACCCAGCTTCTTTCAACGCTGCTGCCGGCAAGCGCAACGCCAGACTGTTGCCCCATTTTCGAATGACTGCTTCCATAAAACACTCTTAAGTTGGTGTTTATACATTGTAGAAACATTTTGACAACACATCAAACGTAGTCAATTGTCAAACTTGGCTACCCAGCACATCCAGCGGGCTGGCCGTTCCGCCTGCGGCCACCTTGAGCACATGGGTGTAAATCATGGTGGTGCTCACATCTGAGTGGCCCAGCAGCTCTTGCACCGTGCGGATGTCGGTGCCCGCTTGCAGCAAGTGGGTGGCAAATGAATGGCGCAAGGTGTGAACTGACACCGGCTTGCAAATGCCTGCCAGCGCAACGGCCTTTTGGAGTGAACGCTGCAAACGCTCTTCAAACAGGTGATGCCGCCGCTCCACGCCACTGCGCGTGTCAACGGAAAGCGTAGGCGATGGAAACAGCCAGAACCAGCCCCAGGTTTGCCCTACCTTGGGGTATTTCTGTTCCAGCGCATGCGGTGTTTCAACCCCGCCACGTTGCGCTTGTCGATCAGCCTCCCACACCGCCCGAGCTGCCAGCAATTGCAGGCGCATAGCAGGCACCAGGGAACGCGGCAGCATCACCACCCGGTCTTTGCCGCCCTTGGCCTCGCGCACGATGATGACGTGGCGGTCAAAGTCCACGTCTTTGACACGCAGGCGAATACCTTCCATCAGGCGCATGCCCGTGCCATAGAGCAGGCGTGCCAACAAGGCTGTGACACCGTCCATCTGGGCCAGCAAACCAGCCACCTCATCCTTGGTCAACACACTGGGAATCCGGCGCTTGGCCGCTGGCCGATTGATGCCATCCATCCACGGCAAATCCATGTTCAGAACTTCGCGGTACAGAAACAGCAAGGCGCTCAGTGCCTGGTTGTGCGTGGAGGTGGACGCCTTGCGCTCGGTCGCCAGCATGGTCAGAAAGGCCTCTATCTCAGGCGCACCCATGGTGCGCGGGTGCTTCATCTGCCCGCCACGGCCATGCCAGCGGATGAAAAATCGCACCCAGTACAAATAAACCTTCTCGGTGCTGAGGCTATAGTGCATGTACCGGATACGCTCGCGCAACTGGTCTAGCAGGCGAGTGGATTGCAGGGGTGGTGTGCCGGGTTTCATGAGAAATTTATACCTGGTTATTTATCCAATGTATCGGCTTGTGGGCTAGACTGCAAGCCACTTTCAGGAGGAATTTATGACCAGATTAATACGCAGCGGCCAGAATATTTTGCAAGTCTTGCCGTGTAAATTACGTTCCGGTCGACGGCAAAAACAGTGGCGCTAGCACATGAACTGGGTATTTATACAGCGGTAATTTTGTGATAGCTTGCATAGCTGCGAAACAGCGCACGGTCAAAAGCGAGCTTTT
>NZ_JAQTWM010000139.1 GCF_028689305.1 Rhodoferax sp.
GCCACACCATGTCGGTGGCCATGACCAATTGCGGCGCGCTGGGCTGGGTGTCGGACCCGCAGGGCTACCGCTACAGCACGCATGACCCGTTGTCTGGCCAGCCCTGGCCTGCCATGCCGGAGTGTTTGCTGGCACTGGCGCAAGGTGCTGCCGCGCAGGCGGGGTATGCCCACTTCGAGCCTGAGGCCTGCCTGATCAACCAGTACCAGCCCGGTGCCAGACTCTCGCTGCATCAGGACAAGGATGAACAAGACCTGTCCGCGCCGATCGTCTCACTGTCGCTGGGTCTGCCCGCCGTGTTCCTGTTTGGCACGCCGAGCCGCAAAGACCGGCCCCAGCGCTGGCGGCTGCTGCATGGTGACGTGGTGGTCTGGGGCGGGCCGTCGCGGCTGGCCTACCACGGGGTGTTGCCGCTGGCCGACGGTGTGCATGCGCTGCTGGGGCGGCAACGGCTGAATCTGACGTTTCGCCGCGTGCGGCTCAAAGACGCAGCACTGTAGGGCTGGTCGGACTGATACAGCGCAGGCCGGTGACGCCGGTGCTGTGCCTTGGCGGCGCCGGGCGCTCGCCCTACAGTCAAATCTCCTGATTTTGGAGTTTGCCTGATGTGGACTGATCTGTTGCCTTTGATGAGTTACTGTTTTGTGATGTCGAGCACGCCGGGGCCGAACAACGTGATGCTGGCCAGCTCGGGCGCACAGTTTGGCTTTCGCCGTGCGTTGCCGCAACTCTTTGGCCAGGGCACGGGGGTGGCGGTGCAGACCTATGCCACCTGCCTGGGGCTGGGCAGCCTGTTTGTGGCCTACCCGGTGCTGCATCAGGGGTTGCGCGTGGTCGGTGCCCTGTACCTGGTGTTTCTGGCCTGGAAACTCAGTGGCAGCGCGCTGGGCGAGGCGCGCGCGAGCCAGCCGCTGAGCTTTACCCAGGCCGTGCTGTTCCAGGCGGTCAATCCCAAAAGCTGGGTCAAGTCCATCACCCTGGCCACGGTGTTCATGCCGGTGGGCTTGAGTGCATCAATGGGGGCATTGCTGGTGACGCTGGTCGGGCTGGTGATCGGTATTCCCAGCGCGTCGATCTGGGCCTTGTTTGGCGTGGCGATTCGCCGCCTGCTGACCGACCCGCGCAAGCAGCGCCTGTTCAACCTGAGCATGGGCGCGGTGTTACTGCTGTTGGCGCTGAGCTTTCTGCGCTAACCTCGGGGGCCATGTTTTCACTGGACCGCAACGCCCCCACACCTCTGGCCGACCAGATCGAGCTGCGCCTGCGCGAGCTGATCACTGGTGGGCGCCTGCCCGCCGCAGCGCGGCTGCTGTCGATTCGCCAGCTGGCCTCACAACTGGCGGTCAGCCCCAACACCGTGGTGGCCGCTTATGACCGCCTGATGGCACTCGGCCTGATCGAATCACGCGGCACCGCCGGCTACTTCGTGCGCGAGGCGCGCCACGCCAACCTGCCCGATGCCGCCGCGCTGGAGGCCGGCGAAGAACAAGACGGTGTCTGGCTGGCGCAGCAGGCCAATGACCAGCGTGCCGGGATGTTGCTGGCCAGCAGCGGCGCCCTGCCGCCGTCCTGGCTGGAAGATGCCGTGCCCGCCGCTGCGGTGCAACGCGGCCTGGCGCGCGCCCATGCGGGCATGGCCTCACGCTGCCCGCCGCAGGGCCTGCCCGAGCTGCGTGAGCGCATCGCCATGGTCTTGCGCGGCATGGGCATGGCGGTGGATGCGGGCCGCATCCTCACCACCTATGGCGGCACCCACGCCATCGACCTGATCTGCCGCGCTTTCCTGCAGCCTGGCGACACCGTGCTGGTGGAAGACCCCGGCTACTTTCTGATGTTCGAGCGCCTGCGCAAGGAGGGTCTGCGCATCGTGCCGATCCAGCGCCACCCCGATGGTGTGGACCTGGCGCAACTGGAGGCCGCCTGCCGCAACCACCGTCCGCGCCTGCTGTTCATCCAGACCGTGCTGCACAACCCCACCGGCTGGACCAGCACCGTCGCCAACTTGCACAAGGTGCTGATGCTGGCCGAACAGTATGGCTTTTTGATTGCCGAGGACGATGTGCAAGGCCACTTCCACCCCGGCCACGCCACCCGGCTGGCCAGCCTGTCGGGGCTGGACCGGGTCATCTACTACTCCAGCTTCTGCAAGGCCCTGAGCCCGGCGCTGCGCCTCGGCTACATGGCCGCCGATCCCACGCTGCTCAAAGTCCTGATGCGCGAAAAGATCTATTCGGTGCTGACAACCCCTGCGCTCAATGAATACGTGATGCTGGAAGTGCTGGCGGCCGGGCGCTGGCGCAAACACCTGGACCGCCTGAACGCCAAGCTGCTGGCGGCCCGTCACGCCAGCGCGCGCCAGTTGAGCGCGGCCGGTCTGCTGCTGGACCACCCCGGTGAAGGCGGCCTGTTCCTGTGGGCTTCGGTGCCCGACGGCGTGGACATGAACCTGCTGGTGCAGGACGCCTACCGCAACCAGATCCTGCTGGTGCGTGGCGCCACGTTCACCGCCGACCAACAGGCCGATGCCCACATCCGCTTCAACGTGGTCTTCAGCCAGCCGCCGCGCCTGGCCGACTACCTGCGTGAACGGCTGCAGTCGTTGTCCAGTGCCAGGGAGGTGTTGGCTCGGGTGAGTCTGGGCGCCAGGCCAGCAGGCTGAGCCGGACCGGTCTGCGTGTTATGCTGCGCGCCATGTCGTGCCGTTCCCTGCCTCACCAGAATCACACCACCCCCGTGGTGCGCGCTGGTCTGCCCGCGCTGTTGCGGGCCATGGACGCACGAATGATTACCACCATTACAACCACGGCTGCCTGAGCGTCGTGCAGGTGGCCGTTCCGGCTGCCTGGTGGTGTCCCTCTCTGAACAACCCCCGCCAAGGCAGCAGGGGTTTCAACTGTTTGGAGAGTTTCATGTACCAGGATCAACACGCCAGTTTTTCTGTTGGCCAGCACACTCAGCCGGCCTGCGCCGTTGCGCCTTTGCGCGTCGGCATGATCGGTCTGGGCACCGTTGGCGCAGGCACCTACCGCGTCTTGCAGCGTAATGCCGGGGTGATTGCCGCCCGCACCGGGCGGCGCATCGAGATACGCATGGTGGCGGTGCGCCACCTGGCCCGCGCGGCCGGCATCGTTACACCCGAGGTGCTGCTCACCGATGACCCGTTTGCCGTGGTCAATGACCCCGGGATTGACGTGGTGGTGGAAGTCATGGGCGGCACCGGCCTGGCGCGTGAGCTGGTGCTACAGGCCATCAGCCAGGGCAAACATGTGGTCACCGCCAACAAAGCCTTGCTGGCTGAACATGGCAGCGAGATTTTTGCCGCAGCGCAGGCGCAGGGTGTGGTGGTGGCCTACGAAGGCGCGGTGGCGGTCAGCATCCCGATCATCAAGGCGCTGCGCGAAGGGCTGGCCGCCAACCACATCCAATGGGTGGCCGGCATCATCAACGGCACCACCAACTACATCCTGTCGGAAATGCAGGCCAAGGGCCTCGGTTTTGCCGCCGCCCTGGCCGAGGCCCAACGCCTGGGTTATGCCGAGGCCGACCCGGCGCTGGATGTGCAAGGCCTGGACGCCGCGCACAAGCTCACGCTGCTGGCCGCCAACGCCTTTGGTGTGCCAGTCCGGTTTGACCAGGTGTATGTGGAAGGCATCACCACGCTGGACGCGCTCGACATCCGCCTGGCCGGGCGTCTGGGCTACTGCGTCAAGCTGCTGGGTATCGCCAGGCGCACCCCCCATGGCCTGGAGTTGCGGGTGCACCCCACGTTGATTGCCGCCGACCACCTGCTGGCCCAGGTCCACGGCGCCATGAATGCGGTGCTGGTCAAGAGTGACGCCGCCGGCATCACGATGTATTACGGTGCCGGCGCGGGCGCCGAGCCAACCGCGTCGGCGGTCATTGCCGACCTGGTGGATGTGTGCCGCGTGGCGGGCACAGCACCCCGGCAGCGGGTGCCCCACCTGGCGTTCCAGCCCGACGCCATCCAGGCCCTGCCGGTGGCGGCCATCGATGCGCTGGAGAGCCGTTATTACCTGCGGCTGGATGTTGTCAACCCGGCGCGCACGGTCGCGCAACTGCTGGGCCATCTGGCCGTTGCGGGGGTATCGGTGCAGCAACTGGACGTGACTGAGCACCCCGGCGACCCGGGCTGGAGCGCCGTGGTGCTGCTGACAGACCCAACGCCCGAGCGCGTCCTGCGCGGTGTGCTGGCCGAACTGGCGCAGTGGCCCAATGTGATGGGTTTTGCCAGCACCCTGCGTATGGAGGCGCTGAACTGAAGCGCCAGCTACCCCGCGCTGGCCTCGCACAGCTGCTGCAGACGCTGGTGCGCGGCGTCATCCCACTGGATCGGCACCAGCCGTTTGGCGGCCAGGTAGTGGTTGGTGAACACGTCAAAGTAGGCATCCAGCACCTGCGCCGCGTGGGGTTCACCGGCCAGCGCCAGGCACAGCGCGGCCACCTCGGCGGTGCACAGGTGGTCTGGCCGCTTGGAGCGGCGCAGCTGGTAGCGCGACAACTGCTCGGGCTGCAGGCTCAGCACCGGCAGCTGGTTCAGGCAGGGGCTTTTGCGAAACATCTTGCGCGCCTCGGTCCAGGTGGCGTCCAGCAGCACAAACAGTGGGCGTTTGCCTTCTGCGGGGTGCACCTCGGTGACCACCCGTTCGGGCGCGACAAACTCGCCCGGAAACACCAGATAAGGCTGCCACTGCGGGTCAGCCAGCAGCGCCAGCAAGGCGGGGTCGGTGACAGTGCGGGCCCAGCCAAAGGCGGCGGTGTCGGCCACCACATCGGCAATCAGCCAGCCGGTGTTGCTGGGTTTGAGCGGCTCGATGTCGGCCATGATCAGGCACATGCCCGCGTGTGTGGACATCAGCGGGCGCAAGGCGCACAGACAGTGCGGCAGCGTCACCCGGCAGTCGGGACAGCGCTGCGAGCGTGAGCCGCGGGCCACGAATGGTTTGACGCTGCGCGCCAGCCGGGCGGCGCGCAAAAGGGCCACAGCGTGGGTCATGCCGCTGGCCACCAGATCAGAAGTGCAGTCATCAGGGTCCAAAACAAGGTCGAGTGGCAGATTGTGACCTGTCGCGCACGTACCAAAAATCTACGGCCAAATTGCTATCTAGCCCGGGTGGAATATGCCTATACAGCTATTAAAAATATAGCATTGTTGCGGTTACCCTGGCAGGTGCATGGCCTGGCCAAAGTTCAGGCTGGCTGAACCGCAGCGGTGAAGTCATGGTATTTTCAGGCATGCCAACGGTTTTTCCCCCAGCGCCATGAGTCCGGTTGTCCCCGAAGTGTTCAGCACAGCGCCGGACCGGGCCCAGTTTCGGCGCCTGCCCAGCCGGCCCGGGGTTGAGCTGTACCAGGCGCACATCGTGCACCACGCGTTTGAGCCCCACACCCACGAGGCGTTTGGCCTGGGGGCCATCGCGTCGGGGGTGGAGCGCTTTCGCTACGGCGGCGCAGACCACCTGGCCCCGCCCAACTCGCTGGTGCTGATGAACCCCGACGAGTTACACACTGGCCGCGCCGAAACCGCCGGGGGCTGGCGCTACCGCATGCTCTACATCGACCCCGCCGTGCTGGCCGACCTGACCGGGGAACCGGTCTGGTGGTTCACCGACGCGGTGGTGAGCAACAGCCAGGCGCAAGCCCAGCGTGTGTCGCAATTGCTGGAAGCCCTTTGGCAAGCCGATGAGCCGCTGGCCGTTGACAGCCTGCTGCATGGCCTGGTGACCGAGCTGCGCTCTCATGCGCGGGTGGACAAACCGCAGCCCACGGACAAACGCATGCGTTTTGAACCGGTGCTGGA
>NZ_JAQTWM010000049.1:0-8953 GCF_028689305.1 Rhodoferax sp.
GTCCAGCCGTTCCAGGTTGTAACGCGCCTTGATGTGTTGGGGGTCCAGCCGCAGCGCGTGGGTGTATTCGCGCCGGGCCTCATCCACGCGTCCGGCCAGCATGTAGGCGTAGCCCAGGTTGTTGTGCACCCGCGCCTTGTTGGGGGACAGTGGGACCGTGCTTTCCCACAGGCTGATTTCATGGCGGTAATCCTGATTGCGTGCCACCGTCAGCCCCCCCAGACACAGCACCAACGCCGCCAGCAGTCCCCTGAATGTGTGCGGTTCCAGCCGCAGGGTCAGTTCGACCACCAGCGCCATGGCCAGCGGCCAGGCCGCCAGATACAACTGCCGGTCATTGGCCACATCCAGGCGCGGCAGGACCAGGTACAGCAGCAGCAGATGTATCACCGCCCATGACCAGGCCAGGCTGAGCCAGGGGCGCCGTGGCCGCACCCATATGGTCAGCCACAGGGTGGCCAGCAGGCCAGCCAGCGCCAGTGCGGCGGCGGCCGGGCTGCTCAGCACTGGCAGGTCAGGGTCGATGTTGAGCCACAGCGGCCAGCCCCACTGGCGCAGCAGGTAGGCCAGCCCCTGCGTCTGGGTGGCCAGGTTGCCGGTGAGCGAGTTCAGCTCGGCGCTGCGCTGCATGTGGGCCTGGTAATGGGTGTTGAACAGGAAAAATGCCACCACTGCCAGTGACAGCAGCCAGAGGCTCCACTGGCGTTGCCAGATCTGGCGCCAACGGGTGCCCAGCGACCATTCCCACACCAGCAAAGCCAGCACCAGGGTGACGGCGGTTTCCTTCACGGCCAGGGCCAGCAGCCACAACAGCGGCACGGCCAGATGCCGCTTGAGCTGATTGCCGTTCTCGCGAGCCGAGGCGTACACCACCAGCGCGGCCAGGTAAAAAAACGCCATCAACGAGACCGAGCGGCCACACACATAGGTCACCGCCTCGGTGTTGGCCGGGTGCAGCGCAAACAGCAGGGCCGATGCCAGCGGCACCTGGGCCCAGTTTGGACCGCCAGCCAGGGCCGCGCCAAAGTGTTGCACCAGCCGGTACACCAGCCAGGTGTTGGCCAGATGCAGGCCGATGTTGAGCAGATGAAACCCGGTCACCCCCCAGCCCGAGACCCAGTTGAGCACATAGGACAGCTTGAGCAGCGGGCGGATGCCCCACAGGCCCTGACCTTCCGTATCCAGCCAGGCCGCCCAGCTGTGGACGGCCGGGTTGTTGACGATGACGCGGTAGTCGTCAAACTGGAAGTCAGCACCCAGCGCATTGGCGTAACACAACAGTACCGCCAGGGTCAGCCCGAGCAGGTGGCGCGCGCGGAGGTCAGTGGGCTGCACGGGCAAACGCCAGGTCAAGCACATCCACGGTGTCCCACCAGCGATCACTGCCCTTGAGCAATACCAGCAGCACCTGGGTGTCGCCGCGTTGCGCCAGCGCCACCAGGCAGTGGCCTGCCTGTGCGGTGCGGCCAGTCTTCAGGCCGATGGCGCCGGGATAACGGCCCAGCAGGGCGTTGGTGGTCTTCAGGGAGAAACTGCGGCGGCCATCCACGGTGCGGATGGAGTGTTCGCGCTGGCTGGCGAGCGACAGGGCCTGGGGGTGTTGCATCAGTGCATGGGCCAGCCGCGCCAGATCGCGTGCGCTGCTGTAGTGGCCGGGCGCGTCATGGCCGCAGGCGTTGGCAAAGCGGGTATGGTGCATGCCCAATTGTCGGGCGCGCTGGTTCATGCGCTGCACAAACCGCGCCTGATCACCGGCCAGGTGCTCGGCCAGGGCGCGGCAGGCATCGTTGGCCGAGGCGATCAGGGTGGCGGCCAGCAGGTCCGCTACGGTGAATTGTTCACCGGCCTTGAGGGCCATGCGGGAGCCGGTTTCGCGTGCGGCTGCCGGGCTCACCTTGACCACCGCGTCCGGTGTCTGCGCACTGTGCTCCAGCACCAGCAGCGCGGTCATCATCTTGGTCAGGCTGGCGGGTGGCAGCCGTTGGTCGGCCTGGTGGCGCCACATGACACTGCCGTTGGTCTCCAGCCAATAGGCAGCACCGATGCGCGGAAATGGGTCAGACTGGGCCAGTCCCGACAGGGCCAGGCCCAGCAGCCAGAGTCCCAATAACCAACGCATGAGGATGGGTCAGAGGCCGAACAGCCCCTTGAGTTTTTTGGCGCTGTCCATCAGGGCACCAGCGGGGTTGCTGTTGGCGGCCGGTTCGGCATGGGGTGCTGGTTTGCCGGCGGTTTGGGTGTGCGTCGTCTGCGGTGCTGCCACTTCGGCGTTGGTGGCGGCATGGTCGCCACCGGCTTGGCCCTGCAGGCATTGGCTCAGGTTTTCGTGGCCGGTGAAGCTGCGGCCTTCGCAGGCTTTGCGGCGTTCAAGTTCCCGGTAGGCCTTGGCCTCGGCCGGGCAAAACCGTGACAGCGCACCGATGTTGCCGCCGTTGAGTGTGCTGCAAAGGGACTTGGCCGAAGCGTCCATGTCAACGCCACACTCCCGGGCCACCTGGACCTTGGGGTTTCTGGCCGAGTCAACCAGGGCGCCATAGACCTTGGCATCCCTGGGCGCTTCGGCGCGCACCGCTTCACAGAACGCCTGTTTTCGGCCGGGGCACATTTTGTTGTCCAGCAGCACCTGGCCCATCTGGATCTGCTGGACGGTGCTGCGGCCGCTGGTATCACACAGCTGGCCAAAGGCCTTTTGCACGACTTCCTCGGTGTCGCAACTGCCACCCAAACGACGGCTTTTGTAGGACTGGGTCATGTCCATTTTTCTGCCGCCCGATGTGCTGCTCAGGCGAATCGTGCCTTCGGACTGGTCGGCGCTGGCGGTCACGTCGCCGCTGCCTTCCATGACGCCGTCCTTGCGTTCGCAGCGCATCTTCCAGCTGGTCTTGTTGCCGATGTGTTTGACATCAGACACCTTGCATTCTTTCTGGGTGGTGTAGCTGGGGTCGCGCTCCGCGCCCTTGGGGACACAGGTCTTGATGGTGGTGGCGGGCATCGCAACCGGCATGCCGGGCATGTCCATTTTGGTGGTGATTTCCCAGTATTCGCCGGGGGCAGCCAGACTCCACAGGGGCAGGGAAAGACCCGCGCACAAGAGGGCGGCTTTGAACAGTTGGTACATGGCGGACTCGCTCTAAAAAACTCTCAAAAACAAGTGCCCCTCATTCTCCCGCCTGGCTGGCCGGGTGTGAATCCGGGGCAACAGGGCAGTCTAGTATGGTGTCCGGCGCAACAACAACCCCATGCATGGGGGAACTTCAGCGGCCAATGGCCCGAATCAGCACGGGGGTGGGTGTTGCAGGGGCATCACTGATCTGGACCAGACGCTGCAGTGTTTGACAAGCGTGTTCGGCCGCTGCAGCGTCGGCGGCATGGACCATGGCCAGTGGCTCACCGGCCTGCAACTGCTGGCCAATATGAACAAACTGGCTGAAGCCCACGCGGGCATCGATGGGGTCGCTGGCCTGGCGCCGTCCGCCGCCGAGCTCGACCACCGCCAGGCCAATGTCGCGGGTGGCCATGCCACTGACCCAGCCGCTACGCGGGGCGGGCACGGGCCGTTGTACCGGGGCCTGCGGCAGGTAGTGGCTGGGGCGTTCAGCCAAATTGGCCGGGCCGCCGAGGGCGTTGATCATGCGGGAAAACTGCTCCAGCCCGCGTCCACTGGTCACAGCATGCTCTACTTTTTGCATCGCCTCGGCTTCATTGGCGGCCAGGCCGCCCATCAGCAGCAGCTCGGCGCTCAGGCGCAGTGTGACGATGCTCTGGCGCGGGTCGGTGCCCTCGCCCTTCAAGAAGTCAATGGCCTCCTGTACCTCCAGCGCGTTGCCACAGGTGCTGCCCAGCACCTGGTTCATGTCGGTCAACCAGGCGCGCGTCGGCAGGCCGGCACCGTTGGCCACCTGCACCAGCGATTCGGCCAGGGTGCTGGCCATGTCCATGGAGTCGGCAAACGCGCCGTTGCCGACCTTCACGTCCATCACCAGGCCTTGCAGGCCAGCGGCGAGTTTTTTCGACAGAATGCTGGCGGTGATCAGCGGCACCGATTCCACCGTGGCGGTCACGTCGCGAATGGCGTACAGGCGGCGGTCTGCCGGGGCCAGGTCAGCCGTCTGGCCGATGATGGCGCAGCCTGCGCTTTGCAGGGCCTGGTGCAGGGTGGCCACGTCGGGCGTGCAGTGGTAGCCCGGGATGCTGCCCAGCTTGTCGAGCGTGCCGCCGGTGTGGCCCAGGCCGCGGCCTGAGATCATCGGGACGATGCCGCCGCAAGCCGCCACGATGGGGGCCAGCATCAGGCTGAGTTTGTCACCGACACCGCCGGTGGAATGTTTGTCCAGAATCGGGCCGTCCAGCTGGGCGCTGGTCCAGTCCATCACCAGGCCGGAGTGGGTCATGGCCTGCGTCAGGGCCACGGTTTCATCCCGGCTCATGCCTTGGAGGAATATGGCCATGGCCAATGCTGCGGCCTGGCCTTCACTCCACGAGCCGTCAACCAGACCGCGCACAAAGTGCTCGATGTGGGGCGCACTCAGCGTGTGGCCGTCGCGTTTGATGCGGATGATTTCTTGCGCCAGCATGGTCAGTAGCCCCCGGGCAGGGTGGGGCTGTCGTCCGTCTGGCCGCCCAGCACGGCCTCGATGTCGCCCAGCAGGCTGCTGGCCCCAATGCGGAAGCGCTTGGCCGTCAAGGCGGCAGCGCCCAGGTAATGCGCGGTGAGTGCTTCATACATCAGAGCATCTTGCGCAGTCTTGATACCGCCTGAGGCCTTGAAGCCTGCATGATGCTTGGCATGGGGATGGGCGGCGATACACGCCAGCATGACCTGCGCCGCCTCCGGGGTGGCGTTCACCGGGGTTTTGCCGGTGCTGGTTTTCAGGAAGTCGGCGCCCGCGTCCAGCGCCAGCTGACTGGCACGTTGAATCAGCTTGGGGGTTTGGAGTTCGCCGGTTTCCAGAATCACCTTGAGCACCAGGCCGGGGCAGGCTTGGCGCACGGCGGTGAGCAGCTGGGTGACGGTGGTGTCATCACCGGCCATCAGCGCCTGGTAGGGCAAGACCACGTCCACCTCTTGCGCCCCGGCCTGCACGATCTGCACGGTATCGCGCACGGCTGCGGCCACGTCGGCGTTGCCATGCGGAAAGTTGGCCACCGCAGCCACACCAATGTGGACAGGCAGTTGCGCACGGGCAAACGCGGCCAGGCGTGGCCAGACGCAGACGGCGGCCACCGGGCCAAAGGCGGTTTGGGCACGTTGACATAACCTGGCCATGTCGGCTTCGGTGTCGGCATCGTTCAGGCTGGTCAAATCGAGGCAGGCCAGGGCGATGCGGGCGCTGGTGATGAGGTCTTGTGACCCTGTGGCTGGGATGTTTGTCATGGTGAAAGTGCTCTGTCAAAGCGTCTAGGGCAATTGCGCAACGATGTCGGCCAGCAGGCGGCTGGCCTTGGCGCTGCCGGCTTGCGCCTGGTCCAGGGTATGGGCATGGCTGAGGTGCTCGGCGGACATGCCTGCGCCTAGGTTGGTAATGAACGACAGGGCCAGCACGCGCAGCCCCAAGTGGCGGGCCAGAATGGTCTCGGGCACGGTGCTCATGCCCACGGCGTCCGCACCCAGCAGCCGGGCCATGCGGATTTCAGCGGGGGTTTCGAACTGCGGGCCCAGAAACCAGGCATAAACACCTTCAAAAAGTGTAGTGCCTTGCGCTTGTGCCACCTGGGCTGCAAGGCGATTTAGCTCTGGGTCATAAGCTTCAACCATATTGACAAAGCGTTCACTGCCAAGCTGGCCGACCAGTGGCGAGCGCTGCGGCAGGTTGAGGTGGTCGCTGATCAGCATCAGGCTTTGCGGCGGCATGTCGGGGCGCAGGCTGCCGGCGGCATTGGTTTGCACCAGTGTGTGGCAACCGATGCTTTTGAGCACCCGCAGGGGCTCGGCCATGCCGTCCACCGCGCCGGTTTCGTAGCCGTGTTTGCGCCCGCTCATCACCGCCACCGGCTGCGCGCCGATGTGGCCCAGCCAGAGCGTGCCACTGTGACCGGCCACGCTGGGCTGCGGAAAACCTGGCAAATCGCTGTAGGGGAACTGGATGGCCCCGGTCAGGTGATCCGTCAAACCGCCCCAGCCCGAACCCAGCACCACGGCAACGCGGGGGTGCAGATCGGGCGCGTGTTGGCGGATGGTGTGCATGGCGTTGAGGGTGGTGTTCATGGGGCGGACTCCGGTGTGGGGTGGGCCAGATGATCAGGCCCAAAACTCTCTGGCAGCAAGGCGCCCAAGGTGTAGCTGGGCCCCAGGGTGGTGTCATTGGCGCTCAGAACGGGCATGTCGGGCGCACCAAATTCGCGCAATTTCTGGCGGCAGCCGCCGCAGGGCGTGGTCCAGGCGCTGGCATTCTTGCCGCCTTGGCCAACCACCAAAACGGCCAGCGCACGCTTGCTGCCAGCCAACACCATGGCGGCCAGGGCGGCAGCTTCGGCGCACAGACTTTGCGGGTAGGCAGCGTTTTCGACGTTGCAGCCGGCGTGGATGCGGCCTTGGTCGTCCAGCACGGCGGCACCGACCGCGTAGTGGGAATAAGGGGCGTAGGCCTGGCGCTGGGCGTGGCGGGCGGCGGCCAGCAAGGCGTGTTGCTGGGCTTGGGTGAGGGTGCTCATGGACTGGACTTTACCGCGATCCGACGGCGCGGCGGTACCGCGGAGTCAGGGTGACTCTCTATTGACAGGGGCGGGTGCACTGCAAAAAATCTGCTCCCACCAGACACCACTCGACATCGGCACAAAAACTGCTTCCAGCTGCCAGACCTTGATGCCCATTAACCCGAACCGATCATCGTGACCTCCATGCCCACCCCCTCCATGGCACCCACCCCTCAGTGGCGGGCGACGCAGTCTGCGGGAGTGGATCAGCTGGCGCAGAGCATTTCGGGCTGGGAACAGGTGTACGACCAAACCTCGCCGGGCCGGTTTCATGGTGCCTTGACCGAGCTGATGCTGGGGCCGGTGCAATTGTTCATCGAATCGTCCAGCCACGCGCTGGTGCAAACCTGCAAGACCTGGGCCGGGGCCACCTGGTTTGGCATTCCGGTGCAACACCGGCCCATGGTGCGGGTGGACGGCACGGGGCTGGCGCCGGGCATGCTGGCGCTGCATTCCGGCCAGGGCGACTTTCAGCTGACCACGCCCGATGACTTTGGTTTTCTGGGCATCGTGGTCCAGACCGACTGGCTGCAGCACTATGCAGCCAGCCAACACAGCGCCTTGCCGCCTGCGCTGCTGACACAGCGTGTGCTGCAACTGCCCGACGATGCGCTGGAGGCCGTGCGCCGCTGGCTGTGCCAACTGCTGCTGGTGCAGCCAGCGCAGCTTCAGGGGCTGTCGGCGCAGGCGCAGCAGCATCTTCTGGATGAGGTCGTGTCTGGCCTGGTACAGATGCTCACCCACGGCAAACACGGGCCGCGCGACAACGTGTCAGCGCAACACGCCCGGCGCATGCTGCGGCGGGTTCGAGATTATTTACAGGCGCACACCGAACGCTGTGTCACCGTGCACGAGCTGTGTGAGCAACTGGGCTCCAGCCCGCGGGCCTTGCAGGACTGTTTCCGCAAACATGTGGGCCTGTCGCCCAAGGCTTATCTGAAAGCGGTCAAACTCAACCAGGCCCGCCGCGAATTGCGCTGCGCGGATTCGACTTGTGCCAGCGTGAGCGATGTGGCAGTGCGCTACGGCTTCTGGCACTTGAGCCAATTTGCCGCCGACTACCGCTGGTTGTTTGGTGAATTGCCCTCGGAGACCTTGCGCAGGCGGGGTGCAGGGAGCTTCTGACTCCCGCCAGCGCCTCCCCGTGCGGGGGCTTTCATTGCGCTGAAGGTGTGTCTTCAGTCGTGCTGGCCTAGCCATCCAAAATCACGCCGATTTTTGCTAACGCTCTCGCTTCCTGCGTTCTCACAATCCGCCTCAGGGACTGGTGTGCGGGTGCATGCCAGCCGATCACCCACCCGAATCGAGACCGATGAGCAGCCAGGACGTTGTGACCAAGGAAAGAATCATCCAGGAATTTGTGCCTGGCAAGCAGGTCACGCTCGCCCATTGCATTGCCAACCCCACCGCTGAGTTGTGCAAAAAAATCGGTGTTCCGGGGGCTGAGGCGATTGGCATCATGACCCTGACACCGGGTGAAACCGCCATGATCGCGGGCGACATCGCCACCAAGGCGGCCAATGTCGAGATCGGTTTTCTGGATCGCTTCAGTGGTGCGCTGGTGATTTGCGGTTCGGTGGCCTCGGTGGATGAATCCTTGCAGCAGGTCATCAACACCTTGCGCCGACAGATGAACTACAGCATTTGCGAGATTTCACGCACATGAGCCAAGCTGCAAAAGTGGGGCGCTTCATGCTGATTGGCGACATTGGCGCGGGCAAAACCACCCTGTTCAATCACCTGTTTGGCCGGGATGAAGAAGCCCGCAAAACGCAGGTGATGGAATTTGAAGGCCACAGCGGCATTGACACCCCAGGCGAGTATTTCAGCCACCCGCGCCTGTACCACACCCTGATCACCATGGCGGCAGACGTGCAGCGGCTGGTGTATGTGCACCCCGCCGATGTGTTTGACTGCCGCCTGCCCTATGGGCTGCTGGACGTGTACGTTGGCAAGGCCATTGATGCCATCGTCACCAAAATGGACTTGCCCGATGCCGACCTGCCGCGCGTGGCGGCTTTGCTGCGCGATGCGGGCGTGTCAGGGCAGATTTTTCCGGTATCCATCCATGACCCGGCGTCGCTGGTGCGCGTGCGCCACCACCTGCTGGGCTTGGATCAAAGCGTGATGGAGCAAGCATGAGCAAAAAACAGTTGGTGGTGGCTGCCGATGTGCAGACCGTGGCTAAAACCGGGGTCAAAGTGATCCACCTGCACAGCCCCAACGCCCTGGTGACAGCCGAAGCCCGCAGCCTGGCCAA
>NZ_JAQTWM010000049.1:9053-13702 GCF_028689305.1 Rhodoferax sp.
ATGAGCCAGCTTGACCTGGCCTCCCTTGACCTTACGGCGGTTGCGCCTTGTGCCGCAGGCTTCATGGGCTGGGCCAAAAACAGCTTTCCCTTCACCCGGGCCAGTGACGAACTCCACCTGGTGCTTGAAGGCGAGTTGCAGTACCAGGTGGGCGACACGCTCATCAGCGCCAAGCCTGGCGATGTGATGTGGGTACCCAAAGAGGCGCAGGGCAAGATCGGCACGCCGGTTGCTGTGCGCTATTTCTACCTGAGCTACCCGGCGTGACGTGGTGAGCCTGATTGCCTCCTGCGAAGACTGGGCCCGGACGCATCCGGCCCGCGTGGTGTTCCCGGATGCCCTGGACGCGCGCGTGATCGAGGCTGCCTGCCAGTTGAACCGCTGTGGCTGGGCCCGGCCCACCCTGCTGGCCAACCCGATGGCGCTGCGCGACCATTGCACGCTCAATGGCATCGGCTACGGCGGGCTGCGGGTGATTGACCCGGCCAACGCACCCAAGATCGACCTGTATGTCGCCAGCCTGCGCGAGCGCCGCCCCGAGATGAGCGATGAGGATGCCAGAGCCAAGTTGACCGACCCCTTGTGGCACGCGGCGATGATGCTGGTCAATGGTGACACCGACTACTGCATTGCCGGCAACCTGTCGTCCACCGCGTCGGTGCTGCGCGCTGCGCTGCGGGTGATTGGCCTGAGCGAGGGCAACAAAACCCTGTCATCCATGTTTTTCATGCTGCCGCCAGACCGCTCGCACGTGTTTGGCTTTGCCGATTGTGGTGTTGTGCCCAAACCCACGGTCGAACAACTGGCTGACATCGCCATCAGCACCGCAGAAACTTTTGCCAACGTCACCGGCGAGCAGCCGCGCGTGGCGATGCTGTCGTTCTCGACCCTGGGCAGCGCCCAGCACGCCTCGGCCGAATTGGTGGCGCAGGCCACGGCGCTGGCCAAAAGCCGTCGGCCGGATCTGTTGATTGATGGCGAGCTGCAGTTTGATGCCGCGTTTGTGCCTGCCGTGGCCGCCCGCAAAGCGCCGGACAGCCCGGTGGCGGGCAAGGCCAATGTGTTCATCTTTCCGTCCCTGTCCGAAGGCAACATCGCCTACAAGATCGCCGAGCGCCTGGGGAGCTACACCGCTCTGGGTCCGATGATCCAGGGCCTGCGCCTGCCGATGCATGACCTGTCACGCGGCTGCAGCGCCAACGACATTGTTCAGGTGAGTCTGCTGGCCATGAAGATGGCCCCCAAATCTCACCTGCCCCCCGCCACTGCCGTGAAGGCCAGTGAGACAGGGCAGCCCAAACGGCTCCTGTCCGTCTGATTCTCGTTTTACCCACCTCACTCAAGGAGAAAGCAAATGGAAGCACTTGGCATGATTGAAACAAAAGGCATGGTTGCACTGATCGAGGCCAGCGATGCCATGGTCAAGGCCGCCCGCGTGAAGCTGGTCGGTTTCCAGCAAATTGGCGGTGGCTTGGTCACCGCCATGGTGCGCGGTGACGTGGCAGCCTGCAAGGCCGCCACCGATGCCGGTGCGGCTGCGGCCCAGCGCGTGGGCGAACTGGTGTCGGTGCACGTGATTCCGCGTCCGCACGCCGATCTGGAATCCATCTTCCCGATCAAGGGTGACGGCAAGCCGATGGACTGAACTTAGCTTCTTAGCCTGACAGGAGCCCTCTATGCAACTCGCCCTCGTGGTGGGGCAGGTGGTGTCGACCGTCCGTTGCGACGGACTGGGAAAAGACCGCCTGCTTCTGGTTGATTTCATTGACGCCAAGGGCAAGCCCTCGGGCGTGCGCCACGTCGCCGCCGACAGCGTGGGTGCGGGCAATGGCGAATGGGTGCTGGTGGTCACCGGCAGCTCGGCGCGCAAAGCCAGTGGCGGCGAATTGCCGATTGACCTCAGTGTCATCGGCATCGTCGATCAGGTGGTCACCCAAGACCAGGTGACCTACCGCAAATAACAGGAGCAAGCCGTGAACATTGGCAATGCAGACATTGAGCGCATCGTCCGGGCGGTGGTGCAGTCCATGGATCGCACACAAGCAACCCCACTGCCGACCCAGGCAGCCCGTACCGAGCCTTTGCCCATGGGCGTGTTTGCCAGCTTGGATGATGCCGTGGCCGAGGCCGACAAGGCCTACCGTCAAATGCGCAGTGTCGCCATGCGCAGCCGCGTGGTGGCGGCCATTCGGCATGCCGGTGAACAGCACGCGCAGGAGCTGGCCGAGCTGGCCGTGGCCGAGACCGGCATGGGCCGGGTGGCTGACAAATTTGCCAAAAACGTGGCGCAAGCCCGCCACACCCCCGGCGTGGAATGCCTGGTGCCCACCGTGCTCTCGGGCGACCATGGCTTGACGCTGATGGAAAACGCCGCCTGGGGCGTGATTGCCTCGGTGACCCCGTCCACCAACCCCGCAGCCACGGTGATCAACAACGCCATCAGCATGATCGCTGCGGGCAACACGGTGGTGTTTGCCCCGCACCCGGCCGCCAAGGGCGTGTCGCAACGGGCGGTGACCTTGATCAATGAAGCCGTGGTGGCCGCCGGTGGGCCGCCCAACGTCATCACCACGGTGGCCAGCCCGAACATCGCCACCGCGCAGCAATTGTTCAGCTACCCGGGCATCCACCTGCTGACCGTCACCGGTGGCGAAGCCGTGGTGGAAGAAGCCCGCAAACACACCGACAAGCGGCTGATTGCAGCCGGAGCCGGTAACCCGCCGGTGGTGGTGGACGAGACCGCCAACATCGAGAAAGCCGGGCGCGACATTGTCTGGGGCGCATCGTTTGACAACAACATCATCTGCGCCGACGAGAAAGAAGTGATTGTGGTCGACTCGGTGGCCGACCGGCTCAAACAAGAGATGGCCAAACACCAGGCGGTGGAGCTGAGCGCCGACCAGGCCAAGCGGCTGGTCGATCTGGTGCTGGGCAAGATCGGCCTGGACAACAAAGGCATGGTCAAGCGCGAGTGGGTCGGACGCGATGCCGCCAAGATTGCGGCGGCCATTGGCCTCACCGTGCCGTCAGACACCAAGCTGCTGTTTGTTGAGACGCCAGCCAATCACCCGTTTGCGGTGACCGAGTTGATGATGCCAATCCTGCCGATCATCCGTGTCGCCAATGTCGATGAGGCGATTGCCATGGCGGTCAAATTGGAGGGCGGCTGCAAACACACCGCCGCTATGCACTCGCGCAATCTGGACAACCTGGATCGCATGGCCAATGAAATCAACACCAGCATTTTTGTCAAAAACGGGCCGTGCCTGGCGGGCCTGGGTTTTGGCGGCGAGGGCTGGACCAGCATGACCATCACCACCCCCACCGGCGAGGGCGTGACCTCGGCGCGCACCTTTGTGCGGCTGCGCCGCTGTGTGCTGGTGGACAACTTCCGAATTGTCTGAACACCATGGCTTGCCAGACCTGTCGCAGCCACTGCGGGGATTGTTCTGAGGGCGGCATCACGTTCAAGCGTGTGCGCCGCACCCCCGTGCCGGATCACCCGCCACAGACCCCCGCGACGGCCGATCAGCGGAAAATGCTCTCATTATTGGAGCATAAAGTCCAGGTTTTATCCGGGCTAGAGGCCAAAAAGTGAACGAAAAGTGCCTGCGCAGCATCGGGATTGACCTGGGCACGACCACGTCGCAGGTGATTTTTTCCGAGCTGGAAATCGTCAACACCGCCGGGCCCACCAGCGTGCCGCACTACGAGTTTTCGCGGCGCGACATTGTCTATGTCAGCCCGGTGATCTTCACGCCGTTTGTGGCCGATGGCAATGTCGATGTGACGGCGCTGGAGGCCTTTATCCGCCAGCAGTACGCGCTGGCCGGGTTATCGCTACAAGACGTGGCATCGGGGGCGGTCATCATCACCGGTGAAACCTCCAAGGTGCGCAACGCGCGGGATGCCGTGATGTCGCTGGCTGCTGGCCTGGGTGACTTTGTCGTGGCCACGGCCGGGCCGCATCTGGAGTCGGTGATCGCCGGGCGCGGCTCCGGGGCCGGTGCCTATTCCGAAAAAAATGCCGCCCGGGTGCTGAATATCGACGTGGGTGGCGGCACCTCGAACTACGCGGTGTTTGAGGGTGGCCGGGTGCTGGATACCGCTTGCCTGAACGTCGGTGGGCATTTGCTGCAAACCGACGCGGCGGGGCGGGTCAGCACAGTGCATGCCCCTGCGGCCCTGATCGTGCGCGATGTGCTGGGGGCAGATCGTGCCGCCTCACAGCTCTCCACCCAGGATTTGCAAAAGTTGGCCGAGCGCATGGCCAGTCTCATTCTTGAAGTCATGCTGGCAAACCCCTCCCCACTGGCGCAGCAGCTCTTGATGACCGAGCCGTTGCGGGAGGCTTATCGGTTGGATGCGGTGTTCATTTCGGGCGGGGTCGGTGAATGTATGTTGCACCCGTCTGCCGATTCGCCTTACCGCTTTGGTGACGTCGGCCCGCTGCTGGCACAAGCGCTGGGGCGGCAACTGGCCGAGGCCGGTTTCCCGGTGCGTGCACCCGCGCAAACCCTGCGTGCCACGGTGATTGGTGCCGGCGCGCACACCTTGACGCTGTCGGGCAGCACGGTCTGGAACAAGTACCAGGGTGTGCCGCTGCGCAATGTGCCGGTGCTGCACCCACGCCTGCGCTGGCGCGAGTT
>NZ_JAQTWM010000049.1:13802-25927 GCF_028689305.1 Rhodoferax sp.
GAGCTGCGGCTGTCTGACCTGCGCAACCACCCGGTGGTGCCCTATGAAGAAGACTGCGTCACGCGCCTGATTCAAGACAACGTGAACGAAGCGGTGTACCGGCGCATCCAGAACTGGAGCGTGGGTGAGCTGCGCGAATATGTGCTGAGCGACACCGCCACGCTGGAAGAGCTGGAGGTGCTGCGCAAGGGCCTGACCTCGGAGATGGTGGCGGCGGTGGCCAAGATTTGCTCCAACGGCGACCTGATCTACGGTGCCAAACTGTTGCCGGTGGTGGCCAAGGCCAACACCACCCTGGGCCTGGCCGGGCGTTTCAGCAGCCGCCTGCAACCCAATGACACGCGCGACGACACCCGCAGCATTGCGGCGCAGATTTATGAGGGCTTGTCGTATGGCTCGGGCGATGCGCTGATTGGCGTGAACCCAGTCACCGACAACGTCGAGTCGGTCACGCGCATCCTGAACCAGATTTATGAAGTGATTGAGCAACACCAGATTCCCACCCAGGGCTGCGTGCTGGCGCACATCAGCACTCAGATGGAAGCGGTGCGCAAGGGGGCACCAATTGGCTTGCTGTTCCAGAGCATTTGCGGCAGTGAGAAAGGCTTGAAAGAATTCGGCATTTCGCTGGAGATGCTCGATGAAGCCGCCGACGTGGGGCGGCATTATTCGCGGGTGGCCGGTGGCAACTGCCTGTACTTTGAAACCGGCCAGGGCTCAGCCTTGTCGGCCAACGCCCACCATGGGGCCGATCAGGTCACGATGGAGGCGCGCAACTACGGCCTGGCGCGGCACTACTCGCCGTTCATCGTCAACACCGTGGTCGGTTTCATCGGCCCTGAATACCTCTACAACAGCCGCGAGATTTTGCGTGCCGGGCTGGAAGATCACTTCATGGGCAAGCTCTCGGGCATTTCGATGGGCTGTGACTGCTGCTACACCAACCACGCCGATGCCGACCAGAACTCCAATGAGAGCCTGCTGATGTTGATGGCCACTGCCGGTTGCAACTTTGTCATCGCCATGCCGATGGGTGACGACATCATGCTCAATTACCAGACCTGCTCGTTCCACGACATTGCCACGGTGCGCCAAACGCTGGGCTTGCGCCCGGCCCCGGAGTTTGAGCACTGGCTTGAAGCCCGCGGTTTGATGCGCCAGGGCAAGCTGACCCGCGCCGCCGGTGATGCATCGCTGTTTTTCTGATGGGAGCGACCATGAACGAAGCCCAAATTGCCGAGATTGTTCGCGCCGTGATGCGTGAGCTGGAGCAAACATCCACCACGGTGGCCCAGCCAGAAACACCAGTGCCAGGTGAGTTGCCTGACCTGGGCAGCGAAGAGGCCCGGCTCTGGGTCGGGGTCACCGAGCCCAAGAGCACCGATGTGTTGACCGAGCTGCGGCGCAGCACCCGCGCCCGGGTTTGCGCCGGGCGCAGCGGCCCGCGCCCACGCACCCAGTCGCTGCTGCGCTTTCTGGCCGATCATTCGCGTTCCAAGGAAACCGTGTTGAGCGAGATTCCAGCGGAGTGGGTGCAACGCGCTGGCTTGCTGGAAGTGCAGACCGAAATCACCGAGAAAGGCCAGTACCTGACCCGGCCTGACCTGGGCCGCACGCTCAGTGCCCAGGGGTTGGAGATGGTCAAAACCCAGTGCATCAAGGCCCCGGATGTGCAACTGCTGATCTCGGACGGCTTGTCCACCGAGGCCACCACGGCCAATTTTGATGACATCGTGCCGCCGCTGATCCGTGGGCTGGAGTCTTTGCAGCTCAAGGCCGGCACCCCTTTGTTTGTGCGTTTTGGCCGGGTCAAGGTGGAAGACCAGATTGGTGAGCTGTTGCAGGCCAAGGTGGTGATTCTGCTGATTGGTGAACGTCCCGGTCTGGGCCAGTCTGAGAGCCTGTCGTGCTACATGGTCTACAAGCCCACCAGCCATACCGTGGAGGCCGAGCGCACCTGCATTTCCAACATCCATCGCGGTGGCACGCCGCCGGTGGAAGCCGCCGCCGTGATTGCCGAGCTGGCCGCCCGCATGCTCAAGGAGCAGGCCAGCGGCATTGCCCTGGGCAAGAAAATGGCCGGAGGCTAAGCATGTCGACCTTTGAAAAAATCCCGGTGTCGGTCTGCGCGGTGCGCTTGATTTCGTCCTTGCAGGCTGATTTCAAAAAGGAACTCAAGCTCGATGACAGTGTGTTCAGCCTGGGTGTTTTCACCGCTGACTCGGACGACGTGGCCTACATCGCCGCCGACGAGGCCACCAAACAGGCCAATGTGCGTGTGGTCTACGGCAACTCGTTTTATGCCGGGGCCAAACACGGCCCCTCCAGCACCGCCGGTGAGGTGATTCTGATGCTGGCCGGGCCGTCCCCTGCCGAGGTGCGTTCCGGGCTGGGTGCGGCGCTGGCCCATCTGCGTGACGGCGCGGCGTTTCAGTGGGCCAATGACGCACACACGGTGGCCTTTTTGTCGCATGTGGTGTCGCGCTGTGGTTCCTATCTGGCCGAAGTCGCAGGTGTCAAGGAAGGGGATTCGCTGGCTTACCTGGTGGCCCCGCCGCTGGAAGCCGCCGTGGGGTTGGATGCCGCCCTCAAGGCGGCCGAGGTGCGGCTGGCAGGTTATGTGCGCCCACCTTCACCGACCAATTATTCCGGCGCGTACCTGCAAGGCTCACAGGCCGCCTGTCGTGCCGCCTGTGATGCGTTTGCCCGCACCGTGGCCGACATTGCGGCCCAGCCGCTGGTGTATTGAAATGGCTGCGTCCTACGGTTTTCTGGAAGTGCAGGGCCTGGTCTGTGGCGTGGAGGCTGCGGATGCCATGCTCAAGGCGGCCAACGTGCGTCTGATCAGGCAGATCACCACCAACCCCGGGCTGATCACACTGGTGGTGGAAGGTGACATTGGCTCCTGCCGGGCTGCCGTCGATGCCGGGCGCAGCGTGGCCGAACGCTTGGAGGCCTTGGTCAGCGAGAAGGTGATTGGCCGCCCCGAGCCTGATTTGTCCGTATTTTTGCGCCCACCGGGCCAGAGGAAAAAACCGTGAACGAGATTGCGAACAAGGCCCGCGCGGCGGGGGTGGTCGGCGCTGGCGGGGCGGGCTTTCCGACCCATGTCAAGCTGATGAGCCCGGCCGAGATTTACCTGGTGAACGGCGCGGAGTGCGAGCCGCTGCTCAAGGTGGATCAGCAATTGGCTGCCAAGTATGCCCATCAACTGGTCCGCGGTTTGCAACTGGCCATGCAGGCTGTCGGTGCGCGTGAGGGCGTCATTGCGTTCAAGGCAAAGTATGTCGAGGCCATTGCTGCCGTGCAGCCTTTGCTGGCCTCCAACATGCGGATCCACATTCTCAAGGACGTTTATCCGGCTGGAGATGAGGTGATCACCATCTGGATGGCGACGGGTCGGCGTGTGCCGCCAGCCGCTCTGCCAAAAGATGTGGGCGTGGCGGTCAACAACGTGCTGACCCTGATCAATCTGGCCCGTGCCGTGGACGAAGACGCGCCAGTGGTGGATCGGACGCTCACCATCTCGGGGGCCGTGTCAGACCCGATCACGGTCACGGTGCCGATTGGGACACCGTTGCGCGAGGTCATTGCGCGGGCAGGGAGTGTGACGGTTGACAAACCCTATTTTGTCAATGGCGGGCCGATGATGGGCAAGCTGATCTCGTCGATTGACCAGCCCGTGACCAAAACCACCGGAGGCATCATTGTCCTGCCGGAGGACCACGTCGTCATTCGTCGGCATCGGCAACCGATGCAGGATGTGCTGGCCATTGCACGCGCCGTTTGTGAGCAATGCAACCTGTGCACCGAGTTATGTCCACGGCATCTGATTGGCCATGAGTTGCATCCAGCACTGATTGTCCGCTCGGCCAATTACCGTGACATAGGCAAACCCTCCGTGTTGTTGTCTGCACTGACCTGCTCTGAATGCGCCATTTGCGAACAGTGGGCCTGTCCTGTGAACATTTCGCCAATGCGCATCAACGTGGCGCTGAAAGCCAAATTCCGCGCAGAAGGTGCCCGCTATGTGGGCGATCTTCGCCCGCTGGATCCGATGGCCGAACACCGTCTGGTCCCCACTTCCAGGCTGGTGACCCGGCTGGCCATCTCGGCCTACAACAAAAAGGCCCCGCTGGATGAAACAGCCAGTCGCAGCTCACGTGTGGTGCTGAACCTGCGTCAACACGTGGGCGCCGCTGCCGTGCCTGTGGTACAGGTTGGTGACACGGTGCAACGTGGGCAGCTGGTGGCTGAAATTCCGGCAGATGCCTTGGGTGCACGAGTCCACGCCAGTATCAGCGGTCGCGTCGAAGAAGTAGCCGCACAGTTCATCTCCATCACGCATTGAAAGCCTCATATGAGCCATCACGCCATAGGTCTGGTTGAATTCACCAGTATTGCCCAGGGCATTGCCGCCGCCGACGCCATGGCCAAGACCGCCAACGTTGAAATCCTGATCGCCAAGAGCATTTGTCCAGGCAAATACATTGTCATGATTGGCGGCGACGTTGCCGCTGTCAAACAATCCGTTGGTGTTGGTACGGAGCAGTGTCCAGATGTGGTTGTGGACAGTTTTGTCATTCCCAATGTGCACCCGTCGGTACTTCCTGCCATCAGTGGCGGCACGCACATTGAAAACGTGGCCGCGGTGAGTGTGATCGAGACCTATTCGGTCTGCGCCACCATTGAGGCGACCGATGCCGCTGTGAAGGCCGCATCGGTTGAACCCATTCGTATGCACCTGGCTTTTGGCATCGGTGGCAAGAGTTATGTCGTCCTGACCGGTGAGGTGGCCGATGTGATTGCCGCAACCAATGCTGGCTCGGCTCTTGCTAGCGACAAGGGTTTTCTGGTTTCACAGGTTGTCATACCGCGCCCCAGCCGGCAGTTGATCGACCAGCTTCTTTGAGGACGCATAAATACCTTGTGTTTGTGCATCCTTAATCGCGCGAAAGCGCAAATCGTCTCTGCCTGGCATCACCTGGCGGAGTTGTTCATTCAGTCTCAAAAGGAACCTTGCGTATGAATCCACAACACAACCCAGGCTTAAGCAAGTCCCTGGGAACACTGGAGCTTTGGGGTATTGCCGTTGGTCTTGTTATTTCTGGAGAATATTTCGGTTGGAGTTATGGCTGGGCCTCAGCCGGGACAATGGGTTTCCTGGTGACCACATTTTTTGTGGCACTGATGTACACCACATTTATCTTCAGCTTCACCGAGCTGACCACCTCGATCCCTCACGCAGGTGGCCCATTTGAGTACAGCCGGCGGGCTTTTGGCCCCACGGGTGGATACATTGCGGGTTTTGCCACGTTGATCGAATTCGTGTTTGCACCACCGGCCATTTCGCTGGCCATTGGGGCTTATGTCAATGTTCAATTCCCTGCACTGGATCCCAAACTGATTGCGGTTGGCGCGTACCTGGTCTTCATGACCTTGAATATCCTGGGCGTTCACATCGCCGCGATGTTTGAACTGGGTGTCACGCTGCTGGCCATTTTTGAGTTGCTGGTATTCATGGGGGTGGTTGCACCCGGGTTCTCCATGGTGAATTTTGTCAAGGGTGGCTGGGCCGGTCAGGATGGTTTCAGCATGGCGGCCTTTTCGGGCATCTTTGCAGCTATCCCGTTTGCGATCTGGTTCTTTCTGGCGATTGAAGGCGTCGCGATGGCCGCTGAAGAAGCCAAGACACCGCGACGTTCCATTCCCATCGCCTATATCGGTGGCATTCTGACACTGGTGATTCTGGCCACAGGTGTGATGATTTTTGCTGGTGGCGCTGGCGACTGGACCAAACTGGCCAATATCAACGACCCTCTGCCGCAAGCCATGAAAATCATTGTGGGTGAAAACAGCGGTTGGTTGCACATGCTGGTGTGGCTAGGCCTGTTTGGGCTGATTGCGTCGTTTCACGGCATCATCCTCGGTTATTCCCGACAAATCTTTGCCTTGGCGCGTGCGGGTTATTTGCCCGAGGTGCTGGAACGCGTTCACCCCAAACGGCATACACCCTATGTGGCTATTCTGGCCGGTGGGGCTGTTGGCATTGCCGCCATCTTCAGTGATTCATGGATCACATTTGGCGGTCAGTCCCTGACGGCCAATATCGTGACGATGTCGGTTTTTGGTGCCATTGTGATGTACATCATGAGCATGCTCAGCCTGTTCAAGCTGCGTGCCACTGCACCCCATATGGAACGTTCCTACCGGGCACCTCTGTATCCCATCTTCCCGGCCATCGCGCTGATCGGAGCGTTTGTGTGTCTGGCGACCATGATTTATTACAACGCATTGGTGGCCGGTGTGTTTGCCGGCTTGATGGTGGTGGGATATGTGTATTTCCTGACGACCCACGCCCGTCGGTCCGAAATGCTGGCGGCTTCGGGTTCGATAGCCTGAAAGATTTTGCTGGATGAATCCCGGGTGTGGCTTGGTCCCCACCCGGGCAATGAATTGACGGATTGCACTGGATTTTGTGGTGCAGCGCGACCAGATCGACTGGGTTTCCCCAATTTGTGCTTGGCAGCCAGCTTGCAGTAGCGGTAGCAGCACATCGATTTTTGCAATTGAAGACACGCACCTGCAAGGCTTGGCATGAATATACTGGTTATCAACTGTGGCAGCTCTTCACTGAAGTTTGCGGTATTTAACCTTCATGAAACGGATGCACCTCTATGGAGCGGCTTGATTGAGAGAATCGGTACTCACACACCGGTCAGCATTTCATGGAGCGATCAGGCGCAGAAGGTGCATTTTGAAATCCCCGCTTGTCAGCATCGCCAGGCCATGGAGTGGCTGGTGGACAAATTTGATCAACTTGGCATCACTGCAACGCTGGGGGGGGTAGGGCACCGTTTTGTTCATGGAGGGGAGACATTCAGGCAAAGTGTTCTGGTCACACCTGCGGTTCTGGACACCCTGAAAGCTTGCCTGGATCTGGCGCCTTTGCACAACCCGGCCAATTTTGAAGGTATTGAGTTGACGCAGAAGGTTTTCCCGCATCTGCCCCAATGCATTGTTTTTGATACGGCATTTCACGCCACCATTCCCGAGCACGCGTACCGTTATGCATTGCCTGAAAAATATTACGCCGAACATCACATTCGGCGTTATGGGTTCCATGGCACTTCACACAGTTACATTGCCAAAAAAGCCCGGCAGATTTTGCAGGAAAATGATTGTGATGGGTTGGGCATGGTGAGTTTGCATCTTGGCAATGGTTGTTCCAGCTGTGCCATCCTGGATGGCAAGAGTGTTGATACCAGCATGGGTTTTACGCCGCTGGAAGGTTTGGTCATGGGAACCCGTTCTGGCGATATTGATCCAGGGGTCTGCCTCTATTTGGCTGAGAAGTGCCAGATGCCGGCGCAGGAGATTTCTGACTTATTGAACAAAAAGAGTGGTTTATTGGGTGTCTCTGGTGTTTCCAATGACATGAGAACCTTGCTGGAGAAAGAAAAGGAAGGACATGGTCCCAGTGCGCTGGCGCTTCATGTTTTTGCCTACAAGGCGGCTCAGAGTGTGGGCAAGATGATGGTGGCGCTTCCGCGTCTGGACGCGTTGGTTTTCACCGGTGGTATTGGTGAAAACTCTCCGACGATGCGCGCGCGCATTGTGGAGCATCTGAAGTGTTTCCATCTCTTCCTGGCGCCGCAGGCCAACCACACCCATGGAAAGGCTGACGATGGCTTTATTCAAGGCCCGACGTCATTGGCCAAAGTCTTGGTGATTCCGACCCAGGAAGAATGGCTCATTGCACAGGAGACATTGGAACTCACCGGTACCCGGTACTGAGCCGGGAAGGCGCTTGACCGGCCCAGGAACGTTCAAGATCAACAGATGACGTCTGCCAGGTGAAGGCAGACGCCGACTTTCAGGATGAACCGTCTGCGTTGGCTGTTTTGGATTTGCGCATCAATGTCAATGCCAGGATGGCAGAAGCCACCATCAGTAACAGGCTCACGGCATTGAGCACGGGTGTGGCACCTTCACGCATGCGGCCATACATCATCACGGTCAGCGGTGCGTCCGAGCCGACCAACATCAGCGTGGTGTTGAAATTCTCGAATGACATCAAAAAAGAGATGGCGGCTGAGCCAATCAGCGCTGGCTTCAGGTAGGGCAGGGTGATGGTCCACAACACGGCACTGCGCGACGCACCGAGGTTGTACGCGGCTTCTTCCAGCGTGGCATCAAAGCGTTTCAGGTGCGCAGTGATGGTCAGGGTAGCGATCGACACAATGTAGGAAAACTGCCCCAGCACCACCAGTGGCAGGCCGGGTCGGAAAAAGTTCAGCTCCAGCCCCCACAGCTCATCGGCCAGATTGGCGATGCGGCTGGCAAAGGCCAGAATGGAAATGCCCAGGATCACCCCCGGAATCACCAGCGGGGCCAACATCAACATGGACAGCGCCTGTTTGCCACGAAACTGGGTTCGCTCGATCAGAAAGGCATTGGCGGTACCCACCAGCACCGACAGCAGGGTCACCCAGCAGGCCACCACCACACTGGTCCACAGGCTACCCAGCATGGCGCTGTCGGCAAACAAGCCGGTGCGGCCTGAGCCGTCATGGCCGACGAACCAGTCCAGTGTGAAACCGCGCCAGGGCGGCGCCGGGTAGGGCGCATCGTTGAAGGCAAACACGGCCACGATGACCAGCGGCAGGAACAGGAACGCAAAAAACGCGGTCGCGTAGACCACTGTGCTGACACGCAGCCAAGCCGGACGGGGCAACGAGGCAATCATGGCGTGGCTCCATCAATGTGCATGCCGAATTGGCCTTTAGCCCAGTACTTGTTTGGGTGTGTAGCTATAAATTGAATAGCGATCAAAGGTATCTTCATGATCGTTGCATCACTTCACCAAATTTCTGACCACTGAGCTTCAGACCGGCCCAGACAATGGCGGTGCTCAAACCCAGCAGCAAAAAGCCAAATGCCGCACCCTGTTCCCAGTTGAAACGGGTGATGAACTGGGTGTAAATCTGCTCGGTGAACCACTGGGAGTTTTTGCCACCCAGCAGGGTGGGCGTGAGGTAGTTGCCCAGCGTCAGCATGAACACCACAATGCAACCCGCCACGATGCCGGGGGCTGCGTGCGGGATGACGATCTGGCGCAGGATCGACCAGCCGTTGCCACCCAGGTCGTAGGCCGCTTCAATCAGGGCGTCATCCAGGCTTTCCAGCGCACTGATCAGCGGGATCACCATGAACAGCATCGAGGTGTAGACCAGCCCGACCAGAATGGTGGCGTCGTGGTAGAGCATTTCCACCGGTGCGGGCGTGACCCCCAGCCAGACCAGGAAGGCGGGCAACACGCCGGATTCGCGCAGCAGAATCATCCAGCCCAGCGTGCGCACGGTTTCGCTGACCCAGAACGGGATCAGGCACATGACAAACAGCATGGATTTCGACTTGCCCTTGACCAGCTTGGCAATCGTCCAGGCGATGGGAAAAGCCAGCAGCAGGGTGATGGCGGTGGCCACGATGGACATCAGCGCGGTGCGCACAAAGGTGTGCCAGTACAGCGGCTCGTCAATGAAGGTGCGGAACTGCGCCAGGCTGGGCTCGTAGACGCGCGGGGCCACCCGTTCACTCAGGGACAGAACCCCCAGCTCGACGTGTGGCAGCAGAATCAACCCGAGCAACCATAACAAGGCCGGCGCCAGCAGCAACAACAGCATCAACCGGGCCGAGTTGCGGCCGTCAGATCCAGCTGTGCTCATGGTTGACCTGCGGCAAAACAAACGGCGCGCTGCGGGTCAAACCCGAAAGACACACTCTCACCCACACACAGGTCCGCAAATTCGCCGGTCTGCGGCAGGGCAATGCGGAATTCCGCGTGTGAGCGCTCTTCTTGTAACAAGACGGCCGAATTGGCACCATCAAACAGCAGACTGCTGACACGGGCCTGGTAACAGGGCAGGCCGGCATCTGTCAGCACGGCTGAATGGCGCGCCAGGCGTGCCACTTCCGGCCGGACAAACGCTTCGACGGCATCACCACGCCCAACCTTGCCAATGGCACGGGCCGGAATGACCAACCCCTGCTCGCTGGTAACGCTGGCCAGGTTGCCGTTGACTTCGGTGGCGCGCCCGGCGACCCGGTTATTGGCCCCGACGAATCCCGCGACAAACGGAGTTTGCGGTTCGTAATACAGCTCTTGAGGTGTCCCCAGCTGCTCAAAATGGCCATGGTTCATCACCGCCACGTGGTCAGACAGCACCAGGGCCTCGGACTGATCGTGGGTGATGTAGACAAAGGTGGTGCCAAAAGCGGCTTGCAGCTGCTTGAGCTCAATTTTCATGTGCTCGCGCAGCTTCAGGTCCAGTGCGCCCAACGGCTCGTCGAGCAACAACAGCGTTGGCTCCAGCACCAGGCTGCGGGCAATGGCCACACGTTGTTTTTGACCGCCAGAGAGCTGGTCCACCCGCTTGTTCTGGGCGCCGGGCAGACTGACACGTTCCAGCATCTCGCCAACGCGGCGTTGAATTTCGTCTTTGGCCACCCCGCGGCGCGCCAAGCCATAACCAACGTTGTCACCCACACTCATCATGGGAAACAAGGCCAGGTGCTGGAACACCATGTTGACTGGCCGCCGATTGGGCGGCACGTTGTTCATTGACTTGCCGCCAATGAGAATGTCGCCAGAATCCGGGCTCAGAAAGCCCGCGATCATCCGCAACAGTGTGGTTTTACCGCAGCCCGACGGCCCAAGGATAGAGAAGAAACTGCCCCGCGCCACGCTGAATGACAAGTCATCCACCGCATGAAAAGCGCCGTAGTGTTTACGTACGGCGACGGCTTGCAGGTCAGGCTGCGCCGCGCCAGAGGTGGCGGGCGCAGCAGGAAGAGAGGCACTCAACGTCTCAGACCTTAGTTGGCAGCTTTGATACGGTCGAGCACGCGGCCTTCGATGTCTTCAATGCCAGCCGGCACTGCCGGGTACCACTTGACGTTCTTCAGGGCAGCTTCAGGGAAGCTGGCGGCAAACTGGGCCTTGAGCTTGGCATCCATCAACTGGTCAGCACCTTTGGAGCCGGTGAAGTTGCCGGCGGACTTGGCCACGCGGGCAGCGATCTCGGGGCGCATGTTGAAGTTGATCCAGGCGTAGGCCGCGGCATCATTCTTGCCCTTGGCTGGAATGGCGAAGGTGTCGATCCAGCCGAGCGCACCGGCCTTGGGAGCGATGAACTGGATTTCAGCCTTTTCGTTGTTGAGTTTCCAACCACCCGTGTCCCACATCATGGCACCAACAATTTCACCGGAGCGCATGCCGTTGAGCAACTGGTCCTTGTTGTCCCAGAAGAACTTCAGGTTGCCCTTGCAGGCAATCATGGTCTTGCCAACTTCGTCCATCAGCGCGCTGTAGGCTTTGGTATCGCCGTACAGGGCAAACGGATCCTTGCCGGAAGCAAAGGCAAAGGCCAGCAGGGTCGGGCGCTTCAGTCGAACAGCGGTCTTGCCCTTGACATCAGCCTTGCACAGGTCTGGGTAATCAGCCAGTTTGGCCAGCTTGGTGTTGACCACCAAGCCATCGGTACCCCAGATGTGCGGCAGGCCGTAAACCTTGTTGGCCAGGGTGGTGTTTTTCTTGGTGGCATCCAGCATGGAGGGGATGAACAACTCGGACTTGATCTTGCTGAGATCCATGGGCTTGTAAATGCCGAATTCCTGTTGCGGGCCTGTAATCCGGTCCTGTGACGGCTGGGCCAGGTCAAAGCCGGCGCCGCCGGTGGCACGCAGCTTGGAAATCATTTCTTCGTTGTTGGACAGGGTCACTTCAACCTTGTAGCCGCTTTCTTTCTCAAACTGAGCTACCACGTCAGCGGGCGCGTAATCGGCCCAGGTCAGCAGGCGCAAGGTTTTTTCCTGCGCCAGCGCGGAGCCAGCACAGCCCAGCGCGACAACGCCAGCAGCAATCAGTGAGTAGCGGATTTTCATAGTGAGTCCTTGGTTTGAAATAGGCGATCTGAATGACAGAACAGGTTGATGAACCTGAGCCACAGATGCTAGGTTTTGAAAATGACATTCTGATGTCAAGAACATGTCACCCAATCACGGGTTTTCCCTTGTTTTGAACGCTTTCGAAAGGTCGAATTACATTCGTGTTACCTTATTAA
>NZ_JAQTWM010000050.1:0-14518 GCF_028689305.1 Rhodoferax sp.
TGGTCGGGCCGGAGGCGGCAGCGGCTTTTGAGAGCCTGATACCGGTCGATGTGATCGGCCTGCCCGTGGGCAAACAGCGCTACGGCCTGCTGCTCAATGACGACGGCGGCATCATCGACGACCTGATGTTCTTCCGCAAAAGCGCCGACGAGTTGTTTGTCATCGTCAACGGCGCCTGCAAGGTCGGCGACATCGCCCACATCCAGGCCAGGATCGGCCAGCGTTGCCAGGTCATTCCCATGCCCGAATATGCCTTGCTGGCCCTGCAGGGTCCGCAGGCGGTCATCGCACTGTCCCGCTTGGCGCCCGGTGTGGAAAAACTGGTGTTCATGACTGGCGGCAACTTCACGGTGAACACCGGCACGCAGCACATCGACGTGTTCCTGACGCGCAGCGGCTACACCGGTGAAGACGGCTTCGAGATCTCGGTGCATGAATCCCAGGTGCTGGCGCTGGCCAAGGCACTGCTGGCACAGCCCGAGGTCAAGCCCATCGGCCTGGGTGCCCGCAACTCCCTGCGGCTGGAAGCTGGGCTGCCCCTGTATGGCAATGACATCGACACCAGTACCACGCCGGTCGAAGCCAGCCTGCAATGGGCCATGCAGAAAGTTCGTCGCACCGGTGGCGAACGGGCCGGTGGTTTCCCTGGTGCCGCCCGCATCCTGGCGCAGCTCGCAGGTGAGAGCATCAGCCGCAAACGGGTTGGCTTGCTGGCGCTGGAACGGGTGCCGGTGCGTGAACACACCGAACTGCAGGACAGCAACGGCCAACGTCTTGGTGAAGTCACCAGCGGCCTGCTCGGCCCCACCATCGACCAGCCGATTGCCATGGGGTATGTGCCGACCACATTCGCCACCCTGGGCACCCGGGTCAATGCCATCGTCCGTGGCAAACCCGTGCCCATGGAAGTGGTGGCCATGCCGTTTGTCCCCACCAACTATTTCCGCGGTTAATTTCTTTTTTTCACCTGACATCACTGACTGGAGTTTTTTTCATGAGCATCAAATACACCCCCGACCACGAATGGGTCAAGATCGACGGCAATCTGGCCACGGTGGGCATCACCCACCATGCCCAGGATGCACTGGGCGACGTGGTGTTTGTCGACCTGCCCGAAGTTGGCAAAACCTACGCCAAGAAGGATGCTGCGGCTGTGGTCGAATCCGTCAAGGCAGCGGCTGACGTGTACATGCCCGCCAATGGTGAAGTCACGGAAGTCAACGAAGCCCTGCGCGCCGACCCCTCACTGGCCAACTCCGACCCGCTGGGTGCCGGCTGGTTCTTCAAGGTCAAGTTGGCCAACCCGGCTGACCTGGACGCCCTGATGGACGAAACCAGCTACACCAGCTACGCGGCTGACAACGCCCACTGATTGCCAGCGGCAGCCCCGCTGCCGCACCTGTTCGGGCCGAGCCTGTCGCCGCCCATTTTCATTTCCTGACTCGCCCGCCCTTCGACAGGCTCGGGGCGAGCGGTTGACCGAGCTTGCCATGTCCCACACCCCTGCCCTTGCCGAACTGGAAAACCCGTCTGAATTCATTGCCCGCCATATTGGCGTGGATGCGGCTGATGAAGCCCTCATGCTCCAGGCCGTTGGCGCCCCGTCGCGCGACGCCCTGATCCAGGAGATCGTGCCGCGCGCCATTGCCCGCAGCCGCGCCATGGACATCCCACCGGCCATCACCGAAGCCGCCGCGCTGGCTGAGCTCAAGTCCATCGCCGCCAAAAACCAGCTCTTCAAAAGCTACATCGGCCAGGGTTATTACGGCACCCACACCCCCGGTGTGATCCTGCGCAACATCCTGGAAAACCCCGCCTGGTACACCGCCTACACCCCGTATCAGGCCGAAATCAGCCAGGGCCGGATGGAAGCGCTGGTCAACTTCCAGACCATGATTGCCGACCTGACCGCCATGCCCATGGCCAATGCCTCCATGCTCGACGAAGCCACTGCCGCCGCCGAAGCCATGACGCTGGCCATGCGTGTCAGCAAGTCCAAATCCAGCACCTTTTTTGTCGATGAAGAGGTGCTGCCGCAAACCCTGGAGGTGATCCGCACCCGCGCCGAGCCGCTGGGCATCAGCGTCAAAACCTGTCGCGGTGACGACGCCCTGACGCAGGACAGTTTTGCCGTGCTGCTGCAATACCCCGGTGTCAGCGGCGTGGTGCGTGATGACCGTGAGTGGATTGCGGCCTACAAAGCCAAAGGCGGCGTGGTCATCATGGCCGCCGACCTGCTGGCCCTCACGGTATTGGTGCCGCCAGGTGAACTTGGCGCCGACATCGCCATTGGCAGCACCCAGCGCTTTGGCATGCCCATGGGCAACGGTGGCCCGCACGCCGCCTACATGGCTTGCCTGGACGCACACAAACGCTCCATGCCAGGGCGCCTGGTCGGCGTCAGCGTCGATACCCATGGCAACCCTGCCTACCGGCTGGCGCTGCAAACCCGCGAACAACACATTCGCCGGGAAAAAGCCACCTCCAACATCTGCACGGCGCAGGTGCTGCCCGCCGTGATGGCCAGCATGTATGCGGTGTACCACGGCCCCCAAGGCCTGCAACGCATTGCCCTGCGGGTGGCCCGGTTCACGGCCGTGCTGGCTGCTGGCCTGAAAGCCATGGGTTATGCCGTGGCCCATGCCACGGCATTTGACACGCTGACGGTACACACCGGCGATGCTACTAAATCAATAGCTACAAATGCAATCAATGCGCGGGCTAACCTGCGATTTTCTTCACAAAATTCATTGGGCATCTCACTGGACGAAACCACCACCCGCGCCGACCTTGAGCAGCTCTGGGGCTTCTTTGCCAAGCCCGGTCAGAGCGTTCCCAAGGTGGCCGACCTGGAATCAGTCACCAGCGACCTGCTGCCCGCCGCCCTGCGCCGCACCAGCACTTACCTGACCCACCCGGTGTTCAACAGCCACCACAGCGAAACCGGCATGCTGCGCTACATCCGCCGACTGAGCGACTTTGACCTGGCGCTGGACCGCAGCATGATCCCGCTGGGCAGCTGCACCATGAAACTCAACGCCACCAGCGAGATGATTCCCATCACCTGGCCCGAGTTTGCCCATCTGCATCCGTTTGCCCCGGCCGACCAGCGCCAGGGCTACGCCGAGCTGGACGCCCAATTGCGCGCCTGGTTGTGCCAGGCCACTGGCTACGCCGGCATCAGCCTGCAGCCCAACGCGGGCAGCCAGGGGGAATACGCCGGCATGATGGCCATCCGTGCCTTCCATGAATCACGTGGTGAAGCCCACCGCAACATCTGTCTGATCCCCAGCAGCGCCCACGGCACCAACCCGGCCAGCGCCACCATGGCCGGCATGAAGGTGATCGTGACCGCCTGCGACGCACAAGGCAATGTCGACATGGCCGACCTCCAGGCCAAGTGTGAACAGCACAGCGCCAACCTGGCCGCCATGATGATCACCTACCCCAGCACCCACGGCGTGTTCGAGACCAACGTCAAGGCACTGTGCGCACTGGTGCACAGCCATGGCGGCCGTGTGTACGTGGACGGTGCCAACATGAACGCCCTGGTCGGCCTGGCCGCTCCCGGCGAATTTGGCGGTGACGTCAGCCACCTGAACCTGCACAAGACCTTCTGCATCCCGCACGGCGGCGGCGGCCCCGGTGTGGGCCCGGTCTGTGTGGTGCAAGACCTGGTGCCGTTCCTGCCCGGGCATGCCACAGGCGGTCTGGCGACCCAGGGTGTGGGTGCCGTCTCGGCCGCGCCGCTGGGCAACGCCGCCGTCCTGCCGATCAGCTGGATGTACTGCCGCATGATGGGCGCCGACGGCCTCAAGGCCGCCACCGAAACCGCCATCCTGAGCGCCAACTACATCAGCGCCCGCCTGAAAGACCACTACCCCACGCTCTACACCAGCGTGCCGGTGGACGGCAAGCCCGGACGGGTGGCGCACGAATGTATCCTGGACGTGCGCGCGCTCAAGGACAGCACCGGCATTGGCGCTGAAGATGTGACCAAACGCCTGATGGACTACGGTTTTCACGCGCCCACGTTGAGCTTCCCGGTGCCCGGCACGCTGATGGTCGAACCCACCGAAAGTGAGACACTGGAGGAGCTGGACCGCTTCATCAACGCCATGATCGCCATCCGCGGGGAAATCGCCCAAGTCGAGCAAGGTGTCTGGCCGCAGGACAACAACCCCGTGAAAAACGCCCCCCACACGGCCGCCGCCTTGCTCGGCGCCGATTGGGACAAGCCCTATTCACGTGAGCTGGCGGCGTTCCCGGTGCCGGGTCTCAAGCAAAGCAAATACTGGCCGCCCGTGGGCCGCATTGACAACGTCTACGGCGACCGCAACCTGTTTTGCAGCTGCGTGCCGCTGGACGGCCTGCCCACGAACTGACCCCCTCTGATGCGCCAGGTTCGTCGGCCCCAAAAGCCGGCGAACCGGCGCCCAGTCAGGCGGCGGGCCTCACACCCTCACGGGCTTTTGACAAAAGAGAAGACCGCCAGGTGATTGCCTTCACTGTCCCGAAAACCAAACCCACGAGGCGCCCAGGCGTTACGGGTTGCCCGCTCCAGGCTGGCGACTGGGATTTCGATGGCACTGAATCTGATGGAGGGTGAATGCAAATTGAAGCCTCTCATTTTGGTTTCAGGTTCTGGGATCAGTCCTCGGCATACCACGGCAAGTTGTGCCAAAGCGTGGTGGACGCCACGGTCCGTGGTGTATTGTCGTGACAAACCGCGCTATCAGTCCTGGTCCTGTCCCTGACTGACAATAACCTCTTTGTCCCCCTCAACCCACCTGTTTGCGCAAGAGCAACCCCATGACATCCACAGCCATTGCCTCCTTGTTTGACACCCTGCAACCCGCCCCGGTCTGGGCCCATTTCGCCACCCTGTGCGCCATGCCCCGCCCCTCCAAAGGCGAAGCTGCTCTGGTTGAGCATTTGAATCACTGGGCGCAGGCCCGCGGGCTGGCCACGGTGATCGATCCCGTGGGCAACCTGATCGTGCGCAAGCCCGCCAGTCCCGGGCGGGAATCCAGCCCCAGCGTGGTCCTGCAGTCCCACCTCGACATGGTGTGCCAGGCCAATGCCGACACCCCGCATGATTTCCTGCGTGATCCGATCACCCCCGTCCTGCGTGATGGCTGGCTGGTGGCCGAAGGCACCACGCTGGGCGCGGACAACGGCATCGGCGTGGCACTGATGCTGGCGGTTCTGGAAGATCCCCAGCTGGTCCACGGGCCGATTGAGGCCTTGTTCACCGTTGATGAAGAAGCCGGCATGGGTGGCGCCCAGGGGCTGGCCGCCGGTGTGCTGCAAAGCCGGCTGATGCTCAACCTCGACACCGAGGAATGGGGTCAGTTCTACCTGGGCTGTGCCGGTGGCGTGGATGTGAATGTGCAGCGCGCGGGCCAGTGCCAAGCGATCCCGGATGGCCACCTGGCCATGCGTCTCGACATCCATGGCCTGCGTGGCGGGCATTCCGGCCTGAACATCCACGAAGGCCGGGGCAACGCCATCAAGCTGCTGGTCCGCATCCTGCGCCAACTGGAACGGCGTTGGGGCCTGCGGCTTTCGACTCTCAAAGGTGGCACGGCCAGAAACGCCTTGCCACGCGAAGCCTTTGCCACGTTCACTTTGCCCGCCGAGGCAGCAGCGGCGCTGGGCGACGAGCTGGCGCAATGGCAGGTGCTGCTGCGCCAGGAACTGGCCGGTGTGGATGACAGGGTCGGTGTCACTTGCCAGCCGTGGGCGCTGGATCAGGTGATGAGCGCCCCGGACCAAGCCTTCTGGCTGGCCACACTGCACGCAGCGCCACATGGGGTGCAGCGCATGAGTGTGCAGGTGCCCGGGGTGGTTGAAACCTCCAACAACCTGGGCACGGTTGAGGTGAGCCCGCAGACCGGGGCCTGCAACTTCATGGTGCGCTCACTGGTGGACAGCGCCGCCCTGGAAAAGGCCAACGAAATCGCCAGTCTGCTGGCCCTGTCGGGTGTGGCCGCAACATTGTCGGACCCCTACCCGGGCTGGCGGCCCAACCCGGCTTCGCCGCTGCTGGCCCTGTGCCAATCGGTCTACCGGTCAGCATTCGCAGCGGAGTCCAGCACCCATGTGATCCACGCCGGGCTGGAATGCGGCATCATCGGCAGCAAGTACCCCGATCTGGACATGGTGTCCTTTGGCCCCACCATCCGCGGCGCCCATGCCCCCGGCGAGTCGGTGCAGGTGCAGTCGGTGGCCCACTGCTGGCAGCTGCTGACCGCGATCCTGGCGGCGATCTAGACACAACCTTGACTTTTGCGTTTGCAATGCGCCCTGAGTTTCGTTAGCATGACCTGCGTGGACAAGCAATGCGTTTGATGATTCATAGCAAGGAAGCCACCATGACAACCCATCAGAACCCCAGGGACAAACAAGAGCCGCACACGGGCAAAGTGGACAACGATGCCAACAAACTCGGACATCAAAAGTCCACCCAGCTGAACCAGGGGCAGCGCACGCCGGACAGCCGCAACGACCGCGAGGCCCATGTCGGCGGCGCCAACCAGTCGCAGTCACGCCGCGGGCCAGCGGGCTCCGGCAAACACTGAAACCCCACCGGGTCTTGCCTGCGGGCGGGCGGCGCCTTAACTGGTGAGCCCGCCGCTGCGCAAAATCTTCTGCGCCGCCGCCTGGCGCAACACACCGGCTTGCGGCACCACCAGCGTCAGCCGCTGTTTGGCGCGGGTGATGCCGGTGTAAAGCAACTCACGGGTGAGCACCGGCGCCGTGCGCTCGGGCAACACCAGGGCCACATGGTCAAACTCCGACCCCTGGGACTTGTGCACCGTCATGGCAAACACGGTTTCCACCGCGTCCAGTCGGCTGGGCAGGACCCAGCGCACCGCGTGGCCGCCCTGCGGACCGGTATCGGCAAAGGCCACCCGCAGGCCGCGCGCGGTGGGCAGGCACAGGCCAATGTCACCGTTCATGAGCTGCAGGTTGTAGTCATTGCGCGTGACCATCACCGGGCGCCCGGCGTACCAGCCGTCCAGCGGCAAGCCCAGGGCCTGGGCGATGACCCGATTGAGCGCCAGCACGCCCCACGGGCCTTCCCGCAAGGCGCACAGCAGCTGGAACTGGCCCAGTGTCTGCAACAACCTGAGCGCCTGGGTGTCGCTGCAATCGCCCGCCTCAGCCCCACGCAGGTCCGCCAGGGCCTGCAGCCAATCGCCCCAGCCCGCCCGCACCAGTGCCGCCAGCCGGCTGTCTCCCGCATGACGTGGCTCCAGCCGCGTGACACTGGTACCGTCTGGCGCCGACCAGGCCGGGGTGGCTGACCACAAATCGGCCACCGCCGCGCGCTCACCAGCGTTGACAGCGCTGGCCCACTGACCAATCACACTGCTGGCGGCAAACCGGTGGCTGTGGCGCAGCATCACAGTCTGCTGCGCCAGCGCCGAACCCGCGCCCGCCCAGGCGCTGACGTCCTGGCCGCTGTGCTGCGCCATCCAGCGCACGCTGTCGGCGTCGTAGTTGCCTGCCTGGGCGCCATCACACAGCTGGCCCATCACCGCCCCGGCCTCGACCGAGGCCAACTGGTCCTTGTCCCCGAGCAGGATCAGGCTGGCGCTGGGCGGCACCGCAGCCAGCAAACGCGCCATCAGCTCCAGGTCGATCATCGACGCCTCGTCCACCACCACCAGATCCAGCGCCAGGGCTGGCGGCGGGCTGGCCTGCACGGCAGCGCGCACTTGCAGCAGCTTGTGCAGGGTTTGCGCCTGGGTCGGGATGGACACCTGCATGGCCGCCGGCAACTGTTGCACCGCCCGCGCAATCGACTCACCCAGCCGTGCCGCCGCCTTGCCGGTGGGTGCCGCCAGCGCCATGCGCAGGGGCCGCCCGGACTGCGACTGCAGCAGCGCCAGCAGCCGCACCACGGTGGTGGTTTTGCCCGTGCCGGGGCCGCCGGTGATCAGCGTCAGGCGCGCACGCGCCGCCAGTGCACAGGCGACTTTTTGCCAGTCAGGGCTGCTGCTGTTGGCCGTACCGGGAAACAGGCGATCCAGCGCGGGCGCCAGCGTGTCCGGCACCGGGCACGGCTGCGCCAGCCGCAAGTCAATGGCGGTGCGGATACTCTGCTCGGCCTGCCAGTTGCGCCGCAGGTACAGGCGCTGGCCGTCCAGCACCAGCGGGCTGCCCGCGCCGCTGATCCATGGCAGGCTGGCCGCAGCAGACGCCAGCTGCGGCGGCAAATCCGCTTGCAGGCGCGCATCCCAGCCCAGCGCGGACACGCCGTGTTGCTGCAATGCAGTCAGGTCCAGGCAGGCGTGGCCACGCCCAAACTGGTGGCTGACCAGCGCCGCGAGCCAGCCGTGGCGCGCATCGCCGCTGGGCTGGGCCTGCTGCAGAAAGCGGGCAAACGCCCGGTCCAGCGCGGTCAGCGGCAGGCCAGCTGCCTGGAGGTCGTTCAACATGCGGCCTCCTCCACCGCCGTCTGGCGCAGGGCGTCATCCAGCGCCTGAATCAGCGCCTGCGGCGGCAGCAGCGGCAGCAGGCCAGCGCCAGGCTGGTCGATGCCGCGCAAAAACAGGTAGAGCGCGCCGCCGACGTGTTGCTGGTAGTCATAACCCGGCAGGCGGCTCTTCAGCAGGCGGTGCAGCGCCAGCACATACAGCGTGGCTTGCACGTCGTAGCGGTGGGCCAGCATGGCCTGCCGCAAGGCCTCGGGCGCATACCCGCCCAGCCGGTTGGACTTGTAGTCGAGCACGTAGTAGCGCCCTTCATGCAGCAGCACCAGGTCCATGAAGCCGGTCAACATGCCTTGCAGCTGGCGGCGCTGCAGCGGCGCACGGGCCTGGCCGGGCCAGACGTGGCGGGTGATGAGCTGGTCCAGCGCCACGCTGCCCAGGCTCTGCACCGGCAGCGTAAAACCCATCTCGGGCCACAGGTCAGCTGCCTCAATTGCTCCTAATTGAATAGCTACATGTGCTTTATTGGTCTGGGCTAGAGGCAGATTTGAGCACACAATCTGGCGAATCCAACCATCCAGCCGGGCGCACTGCTCGGCCGGCAGGCTCAGCCGCTGGCTGTGGCTGTCCAGCAGCGCGGTCCACTCGGCGTTGCCGGTGTCGGGCTGCGCGACTGGCCAGCCGCGCCGGGCCTGCCACTCCAGCAAGTCATGCAGCAGCGTGCCGTAACGGCTGCCGGCCGGAAAGTCGTTGAAGGCCGGTTCGGTGCTCAGCAGATCGGCGGCGGACGCCGCCAGCGGGGTGGGTTCGGTGCGGGCATCGAGCTGGGCGTCCAGCCACTGTTCGTCCAGCTCGCTGGTGGGGGTTGGCGCCCGCTCCGGCACCAAGCCGTGGGCCAGATCCCGCGTCAGGGCGCTGAAGCTGGCGCTCCACCAACCCCGCGCCAGCAGGCGCTGTGGCTGCCGTGCCCCCTTGGCGGTTTTCAACTGCTGCGGCGGCTGGTAGACGTCCAGCGTGGCCGCGGGTGCGGTTTGCAGCAGCACCCCGTCACCGGCCCAGGCCTGCAGGCGCGGCCACAGGTCGTCGGGGGCGCGCCGCCCCAGCAGCGCCGACAAGGCGCTTTTGACCTTCGGTGTCGTGCCATCCACATCACCGCGCACCGGCGCCACCCCCAGCCACAGCGCCTGTTTGGCGCGGGTCAGCGCCACGTAGAGCAGGCGGATGTCTTCACTCAAGCGCTCGCTGTCGGGGCGGCCGCTGTCACTGGCCTCGTCACGGTAGTTCGAGATGAAGGGCAGGAACACCAGCGGGTATTCGAGCCCCTTGGATTTGTGCAGCGTCACCACCTGCACCAGCGCCGCGTCGCTTTCCAGCCGCAGCTGGGCGCTGTCGCCGCTGGCTTGCGGGCGGCGCAGCTGCTCTTCCAGGTAACGGATCAAGGCGCCCTCACCCTGCAGTTCCAGGCTGGCGGCTTGCAGCAGCTCACCCAGATGCAGCAGGTTGGTCAGGCCACGCTCGCCCTGGCTGCTGTCTTGCAGCAGGCGGGCGGCCAGGCCCTGGTCGTGTAGCAGACGGTACAGCATGGGCAAAAAACCCTGGCTGCGCCAGACACGCTGCCACTGCAAAAACTGCTCCACCAGCGTATCCCAGGCGGCCTCATCGGCCAGTACCGCGTCCAGCGCCGGCCAGCTCAAGCCCCAGGTGGCCGTGGCCAACGCAGCGCGCACCAACCGGTTGTTGCCGGGGCTGGCCACGGCCCGCAGAATGCGCCACAGATCCGTGGCCTGCTGGCTGGCGTAGACGCTGTTGCGCTCGGACAGGTAGACACTGCGCACGCCGCGTAACGCCAGGGCGTCGCGGATGGCGGCAGCCTCGCTCCAGTCACGCACCAGCACCGCCATGTCGCCCGGCTGCGCCGCGCCGCTGTGCAGCAGCGTCACCATCTGGGTTGCAAACACGGCAGCCATCTCGGACAACAGCACGGGTTTGGTCGCCGGTTTGGCCAGCGGCAGGTGCCAGACCGTGAGCGCAGGCTGTGCCTGACCCGCCACCTGCAAGGGTTGCACCTTGGGGTTGCAGGCACGAACCGGCACAAATGGCACGCTGCCAAACGGCGCCTGCGCCTGACTGAAGATGTGATTCACCGCCGCCACCACCGCCTCGGTAGCACGGTAGTTGCCCGGCAGGTTGTAGATGCCCTGGGCCTGCAAACGCGCCTTCAGGTAGGTGGCCAGGTCAGCGCCGCGAAAGCTGTAAATGGCCTGTTTCGGGTCGCCGATCATGATCAACCCTGCGTCTGCCGGGCCGGGCTGGCCGTAAATCTGGTCAAGACTGCCAAACTGCCAGGGGTCGGTGTCCTGGAATTCATCCACCAGCGCCACCGGGTACTGGGCGCGGATGGCGCTGGCCAGGCGGCCATCCGGGGCCTGCAGGGCGTGGTAGAGGTTTTTCAGCAGGTCGGAAAAATCAAACTGCGCGGCCTGAGCCTTGGCGCGCTGGTAGGCACGGGCCACTTCCTGCGCGGCATGGGCCAGCAGCGCCTGGGCCACATCGGGCTCGGCTTGCAGGTGCTGGTGCAGGGTGTCGAGCTGGACCAATACCGGCCAGCTGTCCGTTCCGGCCCAACCTTTGTCTTGCAGCGTGCTGGCGGTGAAACGCGCCAGCGTCTCGGGTTTGATGTCCTGCCCCTGTACCCAGTCGGCCATCTGCGCCAGCCAGCCAGCTAGCCAGTCGGCGCGGTAACCCTTGATGCGTTTGGCGGCAGCGGCGTCGCTCACGCCCTGCGCCACCTCGGCTGTCCAGCCGGTGCGGGCCACGGCCTCCAGGGCCAACCGCTGCTGTTGCCAGGCGGACCAGTGCGTCAGCACCTCGTTGGGCGCGGGCGGCGGCGCAGCAGCAGGCGCCGGGGCGCGATCGGCATTGCGCCACAGGCCCTTGAGCTGCTCCAGCAGCGCCTGCGGGGTGTCACCCACCGCGTTCAAGGCCGCCAGGGTGGGCACGTCCAGCGCATAAAACCACCGGCGCCAGTAGTCCTGCGCGGCCACCAGTTGCAGCCGCTCGCTGTCTTCGACCCGGCGCTGCTCAAACAGGCTGGCGCTGTCAAAAGCATGGGTCTTGAGCATGCGGCTGCTCCAGCCATGGATGGTGAAGATGGCGGCCTCGTCCATCCACTGCGCGGCCAGGTCCAGCCGCTGGGCACACTGCGGCCACTGGCTTGCGGCGATCTGCTCGCGCAGCTGGTGCAGGAACGGGTCGCCCTGCCCTTGCTGGCCGACGGCAAAAAACCGCGCTGACTCGGCCAGCCGCTCACGGATGCGCTCGCGCAGTTCGGCGGTGGCGGCCTCGGTGAAGGTCATGACCAGGATTTGCGGCGGGTATAGGCCCGCGCCCAGCTCGGGCGCGTCCGCACGGTGGCCCAGCACCAGGCGCACGTACAGTGCCGCCAGCGTCCAGGTCTTGCCGGTGCCGGCAGAGGCCTCGATCAGTTGCAGGCCGCTCAAGGGCAGCGTCAGCGGATTCAGCTCGTGCTGCAAGGGGCCGACGTTCATGGCGACCCCTCCTGCGACATGTCCAGTCCAGCCAGCAGATCGCCATACAGTTCCTGCGCCCAGTAAGGTAGCCCCTCGGCCAGCGCCGCGTCGCTGGCAAAAGCGCGTTGCAAGTAGACAGACGTTTGCCATTCACCACCGCGCGGCCCGGCATCAAACACCTTGCGTGCTTCTTCCCAGGCGTCTTTGCCGGGTTTGCCAGCCGCCAGCAGCTGCTGGTTGTGCTGCTCGGTCAACAGATAGGCCCAGGCGGTCTTGCAGGCCACCGGCAGCACAGCGGCCCAGGCCTGGGCATAGGCCCGGGCCAGCCGGTTCAGCACGGCCAGCGCGGCATCAGCGCTCAGGGGCCGCAGCAGCACCTGGCCGTCCACCCCCAGCTGCACACTGGTCACGACCAGGCCGCTGGCACAGGCCGCCAGGTGCCGCACCCACAGGCCCACCAGCACGTGGCCGCGGGCCGCCGCCGCACCTTTTTGGCCCTGCAGCACGGCGCCGGTGCGGGCAGCCAGTTGCAGGCAGGGGCTGCGGCTGCCCATGGTCTGGCCGCGCAAGTCGGTCAGGGTGCCGCTCAGGGTCAGGCCGCCGTCCAGCACCAGGTCCACCGGCTGGGCCGCCAGCGGCTCGGGGTAGTGCTGCCACCATGGCTCCTGCGCCTGCAGCACGGTTTGGGCCTGGTCCAGCAGATGGGCGGCGGTGCGCTGGCCAAAACCGGCCAGCGGCAGCGCCCCGGCGCCCTGCAGACGCGCCAGCGCCTGGGCGTCACCCGCCGCCTGCAGCAGGGCCTGACCGGCCTGGAAGGCTTGCAGGGCGTTGAGGGCAAAGGGTTCGTCTTCTTGCTCCAGCTCGTCCGGCTGGTCGAACTCTACCTGCAGCCGGTGGCGGAAAAACACCTCGACCGGTTGGCGCAGCAGACGCTCCAGGTCGGCCAGGGTCAAGCTCCTGGGGGCTTCGGCCAACGCTTGAGGCGCTATTGTTTCAATAGCTATCTGAGCAGGTTCCATCCGGGCTAGAGGCCGAATTTGTTCCCAATCGGCATCAAAAGTGTCAAACCCTGAACCGGCTTCAAAATACACGGATGAAAACGGTTGCAGCGGCTGAGCCTGGGCTTGTCTGGCCGGGCTCCAGCAGCTGTTGAGGTAGTCCAGCAGCTGCGCCACCAGCACCGAGGGCGGGCGTGGGCTGTTGTCACTGGCGCTGTGGCCCTGCCAGCTGACGTAGAGGGTTTGCCGGGCTGACAACAGCGCTTCGAGAAACAGGTAGCGGTCGTCCTCGCGGCGCGAACGGTCGCCAGCGCGCCAACTGCCGGCCATCAGGTCAAAGTCGCGTGCGCTCTGCACCCGGGGATAGGCGCCGTCGTTCATGCCCAAGAGGGCAATCACCTTGAACGGGATCGAGCGCATCGGCATCAGGGTGCCAAACTGCACACCGCCGCCAAAAAAACGCTGCTGCAAGCCGGACTCGGACAGCTGGGCCAGCCAGTGTTCACGCACCACCTCCAGCGGCAAGGGGTTGGTGAGCTGGGCGTCAGCACAGGCTTGCAGCCAGACTTCCAGGGGCGCCAGCAAGTGGCCGATGGCGCGTTCATCGGCCTCGTCATCGGCGGCAAAAAAGCGCGCCACCAGGGCCTGCAGGGTCTGGCCCCATTGCGCCGGGGTTTGTTCAGCCTGCAGTGTCGGCAGGGTTTGTTCAATGGCATCGAGCCAGTCGAGCAAGCCGGCCGCCAGCGGCGCGTCCAGGCCGCTGAGCGCGGGTTGGGCCAGGGTGTCGCACCACAGCTCGGCGCTGCCTGCGCCAACGGCGTAACCCAGCAGCAGGCGGCGCAGGCCAAAGGCCCAGGTGTTTTGCGCCAGCCCGGAGGCCCCGGCGGGCAGACCCCAGGCCTGGCGGTGGTCGGCGTCCAGTCCCCAGCGCACACCGGCGGCGCTGAGCCAGGTTTGCAGCTGCAACACACCGGCTTCATCCAGGCCAAAACGCGCCCGTACCGCCGCGACTTCAAACAGGCCCAGCCAGTCGGCCAGCGACAGGCGTGAGCTGGGCAGGTTCAGCAGCTGCTCCAGCGCCTGCACCAGCGGGCTTTGGCGCGCCGTGGTGTCGGCCACCGAGAACGGGATGTAGCGTGGCTGGCCCGGCGTGAAGCGGCCAAACACAGCGTGGATGTGCGGCGCAAAAGCGGGCATGTCGGGCACCATCACCATCACCTCGCGCGGCTGCAGACTGGGGTCTGCCTCCAGCCAGGCCAACAGGCGGTCGTGCAAGACTTCGAGCTCACGCTGGGCGCTGTGGGCGCTGACCAGACAGATCGAGCCGTCGTCGGACTGGGCCAGCGGCTCGGGCGGCGGCGGCTCCAGGTTCAGGATGGCTGACTGCAGTTGCGCCAGCTGCGAGGCGGCCGCGCCGTCGGCAGCGGGGTCGACAAACAGGTCCACCCGGCTCCAGTGGGCACGGTAGTGTTCGGGCTGGTCAAAGCCGTCGAGCAGGTGCAGGTAGTCACGTCCCTGTTTGCCCCACGAGGCCAGCAGCGGGTGG
>NZ_JAQTWM010000050.1:14618-25791 GCF_028689305.1 Rhodoferax sp.
GGCAGCGGGGTCGACAAACAGGTCCACCCGGCTCCAGTGGGCACGGTAGTGTTCGGGCTGGTCAAAGCCGTCGAGCAGGTGCAGGTAGTCACGTCCCTGTTTGCCCCACGAGGCCAGCAGCGGGTGGCGGGCGGCGGGCGCGGCCAAGGGCGCTGCCGGGTCAGCCGGGAACGGCTTGGCCTGCTGGCGCCGACGCACCTGCTGACGCAGCTGGGCATGGCCTTCCACCAAGTCACCCCAGTAGTACTGACAAGGGTTTTGCACCAGCAGCAGCACCTGGCAGACCCGGCCCAGCGCGGCCAACGCCTGCACGGCCTGCATCGGCAATGACGAGATGCCAAACACAATCAGCCGCTGCGGCAGGCCGCCTGGGCGCTGGGCGGCGCTGGCCAGCGCGGCCAGAAAGCGTTCGTGGACACTGGCGCGCGAGGCCTGGGCCAGCGTCTCACCGACGTCAGCGCGGATGTCGCGCCACAGCTGCGCCTGCCAGGCATGGTCTGGCGGCAGGGACTGGGCGGCGCCGAGCGGGCCGCGTAACTGGTCCAGACCGGCAGCCCAGTCGGCCAGCCAGTCGGCGCGGTAACTCTGGTAGGCGTCAAACACGTCGGCCACCTGCAGGGCCAGCTGGTAGAGCTTGCGCGCCGGGTTGTCGCCGCTCAGGTAGCGCTGCAACGGGGCGTAGACCGGGTGCGTCTGGCACAGCGTCGGCAGCAGGCGCACCAGCCGCCACAGCAGCGCGGCCTTGTCAAACGGCATGTGCGCGGGCACCAGGTCCACCCCCAGCACGGTACGGTACATCTGCCACAGGTAGGCGCTGGGCAGTTCCATGCGGGTGGCGGCGCAGATGCCCAGGGCGGCGTCATCGGCCAGCGCCAGCTCCAGCCAGTGTTTCATGCCGTTGCTTTGCAGCAGGATCACCTCGGGCTGCAGCGGCGGCAGCGGGCGCGCCTGGATCAGCTGCACCAGCAGGTCGCGCAGGTCTTCCAGCCGGTTGCCGTGCAGCACCATGAAGCCGGTTGGCCAGGCCGCCTCAGAACCCGCGCTGCTGTGCAAACTCATGAATAAAAATGGCCTCTAGCCCGCGTATTGATTGCCTTGAGTGCTATCAAAACAGCTTATAAACCAGCACCGCGGCCAGCCCGATCCAGGCCAGGGCCAGCCACCACAGGCGCTTGCGGTTGACCTCGACACGCTGGATCAGCTGGGTGTTTTGTTCGGCCAGCGACTGGATCAAGGCACTGGATTCCAGCATCTGCTGGTGCAGCTCGGCGCTGGCGACCTGCAGCTGCGCCACCTGTGCGCGCAAGCTGGCCAGTGCGCCGTCTGCCTCATCGGGCTCGGCGCCGACATGGCCCGGTGAGGTGGCAAGCGGGGTTTTCTTGCCGACGGTGGACCAGAGTTTCTTGGCCCCCTGCGCCACCTTGGGCGCGTTTTCGATCACCTCGCCCCAGGGCACCATTTTCAGGACAGTCAACCAAGCCATGGCCATGTGTACACCTCGTCAAACAATCAGATGCCGATTGTCCACCACGGCGCGCTGGCTGCGCTTCAGGCCCGGTGGGTGGCCTGGAAAACCTGCACTTGGTTGCGTCCGGCATTTTTGGCGATGTACATGGCAGTGTCGGCATCTTTCAGCACGTCTTCCACCGGCTGGCTGGCGTCCTGCAGCAGCGCCACACCAATGCTGGCAGAAAGTTGCCAGCTCAGGCCCGACAGATCAAACGGCTGGTTCAGCGCTTCGCGGATTTTTTCCCCGACCCGGACCGCCGCGGTACAGGCCGGCGCGGCAGCAGTGCCCAGTTGTGCCAGGGCCACGACAAACTCGTCACCGCCCAGACGCGCCACGGTGTCCACTTCACGCACACAGGTCTGCAGGCGCTGGGCCACTTGGGTCAGCAATTCGTCACCGCGCTGGTGGCCATGGGTGTCATTGAGCAGCTTGAAGCGGTCCAGGTCCATGAACAACACCGCGCCAACCTCACCCTGGCGCGCCAGCGCGGCGCGCATCTGCTGCAGGCGGTCCAACAGCAGCCGGCGGTTGGGCAGCCCGGTCAACGGGTCAAAAAAGGCCAGCTTGCGGATTTCTTCCTCGCTGCGTTTGCGCAGGGTGATGTCGGCATGGACCGACACGTAATGCGTCACCTGCCCCCGCTCGTCCTTGACCGCGGTGATCGACAGCCAGTCCGGGAACACGGCACCGTCCTTGCGCCGGTTCCAGATTTCGCCCTCCCAGTGGCCGGTGTGGTTCAGGCTGGTCCACATGGCCTGGTAAAACGCCGGGCTCTCGCGCCCTGACTTCAGCAGACTGCTGGGTTGCCCGACCACTTCGGCCTGGGTATAACCTGACAATTCGGCAAAGGCCGGGTTGACGCGCAGGATGACCAGTTGGGCATCACTGATCATCATGGCCGACGACGACTCGAACGCCACCGCCGCCACCCGCTGGGCTTCGTCGGCCTGTCGGCGCTCGGTGCGGTCCACATCGGTCCCCATCAGCCGCAAGGCCCGGCCCTGGGCGTCACGCGCCACCACCTGGCCACGCGCCATGAGCCAGATCCAGTGCCCGTCCTTGTGGCGCAGCCGGTGTTCAAACAGCAGGCGCGGCACCTCGCCCTTGAGCACCGGCAGCAGCAGCAGGCGCAACTGGTGTTGGTCATCCGGATGCAGACGCTGCATGAAGCTGTCATTGTCATTGGGCAACTCCCCCGGGGTAAAACCCAGCAACGCCTGCAAGCGCTCATCCAGGGTAAAGCGGTGATGGCGCAAATCCCACTCCCAGACGCCCAGGCCGCCACTGTCGAGTGCGAGCTGGGTATAGGCCTGGCTGTGCCGCAGCGCCCGGGTTTGGCGCTGCTCACGCTGCCAGTGCCAGGAAAACAGGGTGGCGAGTCCGAGAATCAGCAGCGTGCCCAACGCAGCCTGCGTCCACTGGGTGCGCTGGGTCTGCCGCACAGAGGCCTGAAAGTCGTCCTGGCCGAACCCCACCGCCACAAACAAGGGGTAACCGGCGATCTTGCGAAAGTGATACAGCCGCAGCGCCTGATCAATCGGCGACCGGTTTTCAAAAAAACCCTCCACCGCCCCCTGCGCCATGGCGCGCAAAGGGGGGACATCGCGCAGATTGGCGCCAGCCCCGGTCATCAGCTTGCTGCGCCGGGCTCGCACCACGCCGTCGGTGCCGATCAGGGCAGCAATGCCGTTGGCGCCGACGTCCAGGCTGGCATAAAAATGGGTGAAGTAATCCGCATCCATCGACACCACGGCCACCCCGCCAAAACTGCCATCGGGCCGAGTGATGCGTCGGGTCAATTGGATCGTCCACTTGTTGGAAACCCGGCCCAACACCGGTTTGGACACAAACAGCTGGTCGTCGTTTTGCTGCAGATGCACCTTGAAGTGCTCGCGGTCCGATAGATCAACCTGCGGGGTCTGCGCCAGATTGCTCAGCCGGTAAATGCCTTGCGCGTCAATGATGCCCACCTGGTGGAACAACGCCGCGTCAATCGCCCCCTGGCCGACCCAGTGGCTCAGATCCAGCGCCAGACCATCGCGCAGATACAGCGCCCGCGCCAGTTGCAGGGCCTGGTCGGCCGCCTGCAGGGTTCGCAGGGCATGTTCCTGGCTCAGGCGAGACATATTGCCGAGTTCGCGCCGGGCGGCCTGACTCTCCTCAGACCATTCATGGTCCACCATCCGTGCGGTGACCCCAACCAGCACCAGTATCGCCAACGCTGCCAGCGACCACGCCACCACGTGGGCCAAACCACTGCGAATATTCAACGGCCACTTCATCCAACGTTCCTCAAGTTATGCTTTTGTTTATGGCGCACTTGGCAAAGCTGGTTCTTGATTAACATCAATCCTTGCAAAATTTGGCTCCGAATATCTCCGCTGGACCGTAACACCACCATGGACACCGACACCTCCCCGGCCTGCCAAACGCAGCGTGTATTTCTGGCGCTCTGGCCCGACGAGCGGGTACGGGCACAACTTGGCCACCATACCCCGCAATGGACCTGGCCCGCAGGGTGTGCAGTCTACGCACCCGCGGACTGGCATGTCACGCTGCATTTCATTGGCCGTGCACCCGTGCAACAGGTGGCCCATGTCCTGGCACAAGCCAACCTGCCCTGCCCGCCTTTCGAGCTGGTGCTGGATCAGCCCCAGTTATGGCCACGCGGACTGGCCGTGCTGTGCGCAACCGAAGTCCCGCCGCCACTGCAGAGACTGCACGACCAGTTGGGGAACCTGCTGCGCGCAGCCGACCTGCCGGTCGAGTCCCGCCCCTACCAGCCCCATGTGACGCTGGCGCGGCATGCTGACAGCGCCAGCCCACCGGCCAACACACCACCCGTGGTGTGGACCGTGCAGAACTACGCCCTGGCCGTCTCGACCGGTGACGCCACCGAGCGCTACCGGGTGTTGCATCGGTACCCCTGAAGAACCGGAATTCGGTCAGGCCAGGCGGCTGCTTTTTTCCAGCAGATTCAGCACTTGTTTGCGCAGGGCGTCGTTTTCCTTTTCCAACTGGGCCACACGCTGCTGGAGCGCCTTGATCTCGTCATCCGCAGACATGGATTCCGGTGGCGTTAACGGCACCTGATCCGCAGCCCCGGCGGGTGCGGTCCGCGACTGGCGCCTGGCCTCGCGCACGCGTTTGGCTGCCTGCTTGAGCTCGTCCTTGCCAGCGGCTGCGGCAGCCACCTGGTCGTCGACGGGCAAACTGGCCACGGCAGCCGCGGCGTTGAGCGAAATCACCCCGGATTTCACGGCGGCCACCAGTTCGGGCGCGGCCTGTTTCTGGATTTTTTCAATCAGCACCACCTGGCTGCTGCTCAGACGGGCGGCTTTGGCAATGTCTTCGCGGCTGGCCAGGGGTTTGTCCATTTGGGCAGGGTTGGTGACAGCGGCGTCCTCCCAGGGTGGGATCTGGGGCGCTGGCTCAGACCCCTCCTCATCGGCCTGAGCGGGCGTCATGGCCAAGGCTTTGGCACGCCGTGCCGAGAGGATCTCTCGCTTGCGCAGCGCCAGCACGCCACGCTGGAAGTCGGACACACTGCGCCGCCCCAGATGTTGTTCGATCATCCACAAGTGGACATCTTCCATGGTCTGGAACAAGGTGGCCTGCACGGTCTGGAACGGCAGGCCATGCGCCTGACAAATGGCGTAGCGGTTGTGCCCGTCAATCAACAGGTCGCCCCACAACACCAGGGCATCACGGCAGCCTTCAGTCAGAATGCTGCGCTCCAGCGACGCGTATTCTTCGGGCGTCAACGGGTCAATATAGGCTTTCAGTTCTTCGTTGACGATGATATTCATAGACAGGCAATCTGGCGCTGGTTTGTTGACAAATGGGGGCGCATTGTAGGCACCCTGGGTCGGCACCATGGCGGGTGCCCGGCTGTGTGATCGGGTAGAGTCAAGCCATCGGCACGCCAACGCAAAAACCACCCGTGATCAAACCATGAACCGACTTCAAACGGAACTGCAGCGCCTGTACTTTCCCCACGAGCCGGCCGCCGACACCCCAGCCGCAACAGACAGCGGCCTTGAGTTGATCACGATCCATGGTCAGGTGCGCGCCATGGTGGTGGAAGTGGCCCAGGCCGCCGGTTGGGATGGGGTAGCCAGCCTCTGGCAGGGCATTCAGGATGAACTTGAGTTGCCCGCCCCCGCGATGGCGGTGTCGGGCATTGACGGCTACCAAGTCTGGCTGTCTCTGGTCGAGCCGATACCGGTGGCGCAGGCCCAGGATTTTCTCGAATCACTGTGTCAGCGTTATCTGAGCGGCGTCATGCCCCAACACATCGACGTGAGGCCGGTGGCAGATGCCTCGGCCCCCAGGCAAGCCCGGCACGCCCGAATGGTGCCCGCCCTGCAGACGCCAACCGGTCATTGGTCAGCCTTCATTGCCCCGGGTCTGGCCAGTATGTTCGCGGACGAGCCCTGGCTTGACCTGCCACCCAGCGATGACGCCCAAGCCAAGCTTTTGGTCAGTGTCCAGAGTATCCAGCCGACCGATTTTCAACGGGCACAGCAACAACTCCGTACCGGCAAGCCGGCTTCGGTGCCGACGGGTCCCGCTGCCAGCGCGGGCCAGTTGACAGATACCTCACAGGAACGGGGGCACGATGTCTCCGACCCCAGGCGTTTTCTGCTCTCGGTCATGAAAGACCCTGGTACCGAACTGCACCTGCGGATTGAAGCGGCCAAGGCACTGCTGCCCTGGTTTCAGGGTCAAAACTGAGCGGCCGTCCCCCTGAGCAAATGGAACCGGCCTGACCACGCGCAGAGAATGCCCTTACGGCTCATGCTTTGCTTGACTCCACGCTGTGCGAGCATCGCTCGATAGGGCTGCATTTTGTAGTGCCAGCCTTGGTCTGAGTGAACGATCAATTCTGCAGTGCACGTCGTCCGCGAAAGCGCTTCCCGTAACGTGCTGGAAACGAGCTCGAAGACGGGACGCCTTGCCATTTGGTGCGCGATGATCTCGCCGTTGTAGAGGTCCATACAGGCTGACAGATAGAGTTTTTGGCCTTTCCCAGCTACCGCCCGAAACGATCAAATTAAACATCCACCAATCCCATCACTTGAGTTCATACCAAACACCACGCCCGCTGCCCCGCTGATTCAAATGACCGTGCTCAACCAGGTTGCGGAAATGTTGCTTAAGCGTGTTTCGACTGACACCCGTCAATTTGATCGCATCGCCGATCGTGACGCGCCCGTGTTCGCGGGCAAATTCAACGATCTGCAGTGACAGCTCGGGCAAGGCAGCCAGTACGATCTTCTCGCGCTCTACCTTCTTTTCCAGCCGCCGTACCTGCTCGGCCAGTGACCGCAGGAAGAACACCAGCCACGGTTGCCAGTTGGGAGCATCTGTCCGGATAGACCCCTGCGTCTGCCGCAAGGCAAGGTAGTACGCCTCTTTATTCAGCTCGATCACGCTCTCCAGTGAGCTGTAGGGCACGTAAGCGTAGCCTGCCTGAATGAGCAACAAAGTGGTCAAAACACGACTGAGGCGGCCATTGCCATCCTGGAACGGGTGGATCTCCAAGAACACCACGACGAAGATGGCAATGATCAAGAGGGGGTGCAACTCCGCCTTGTCGCGCTCCCCATTCACCCAGGCAACTAATTCAGCCATCAGGCGCGGCGTGTCGAACGGGCTTGCCGTCTCGAACACGATCCCGATCTGCACACCGTTTTCATCGAAAGCGGCTACGCTGTTCGAGTTGGTCTTGTACTGTCCACGGTGCCGCGAGTCCTTCTCACTGTGGCGCAGCAGGATCTGGTGCAGTTGCTTGACGTGGTTCTCGTTGAACGGAATGTCACGCCAGGAGCTGAACACCAAGTCCATCAGTTCGGCGTAGCCGGCCACCTCCTGCTCATCACGGGTCTCGAAAGACTGGATGGCCAGGTTGGAAAGCAGCTTCTCCACTTCCCTGTCGGACAACTTGCTGCCCTCGATACGGGTTGAAGACCCGATGCTCTCGATGGTGGCCACCCTGCGCAAGGCAGACAGACGATCAGGCGCAAGGGTGCCCAAGGCACGCCAAGCGCCTTTGAACTCATCAATCCGAGCGATCAGGCGCAAGATCTCAGGGGTGATCTGAAGGGTGTCAGAGCGAAGCATAGAACCAATAATACGCCCAATAACACCCATTTCTCAAGATGTGCGACCTTCGGGGTTCCGATGGAAAAATGGGTGTGAATGGATGTTTTATTGGTTCACGCCCTACGGCTTGTGATGCTCAGCAGTTCCCATACGAATTTTCGTATGGAGAAATTTGATGAGCACCAAAATTTGCGCCTGCTGTGGCCAGTCTTTCCGGCCAGCCCCACGCGTCAAAAACCACCCCTACTGTTCAGCACCGGACTGTCAGAAAGAACGATGCAAGCAGTGGCGACAAACCAAAATGAATTACCTTGGCCGAATCATTGATGAAAAATGCTGGTGCAACTTGGACACTCGAATTCCAGCGAATTGCGCCCTACCTGACCATGCCTTGGAGCGGCCAATCGTGCCCAATCCTCTGGTGCTTAAGCAAGGAACGCGGGTACGTGACTGGAAAGCTGCATTGACCCGGTTTACCATCCAGTTCGAGGAAAGGGTGCCAAAACCTTAATCCTCACGCCCCGTTTACACAAAATTCAGGACACCCTCGTGGAACGAGCCCTTGTCCGGGGATGAGCCCCCGCCGAACGCCTCCGAGCAAATCCATTCCCTGTGTCAACCCTGCTTCGGTTGGGTGTGCTTGCGCGTCCACCCGCTATAGAGTTCCAGCCATCCTGCCTGCACCCGCACCAGGGAGCCCGGCCTGCCCGCGCTTCCAGAGGGGCTGCGGCGCTACCCCGTCCACTTGCCCGGAGGCCCCTAGATGTATCGAACTTTTCCAGCCAGAGCCAAGGCACTGCGGGTGATGCTTGTCGGAGCGGCAAGGCTGTTTCTTCTGGTGGTAGGTGGAGCCCTGGCAGCCTGCGGCGGTGGCGAAGACCCTGCCGTGCCTCCACCTCCGCCACCGCCACCATCCGTGGCGCAACATCCCGTGGGCGGTACCGTGACGGGGCTGGTCGGCACGCTCGTCCTGGCCAATGGCACGGGAGCGGAGCTGACCATCACGGCCAGCGGCAGCTATGCCACCAGCGTTTTGCAGGGCCAGGCCTACAACATCGTTGTGCGTACCCAGCCCGTCGGGCAGACCTGTGTTGTGGAAAACGGCTCGGGCGTGGTGGCAGGCCCGGTCACGAACATCCTGGTGACCTGCACCACCAATACCTACACCGTTGGTGGATCGGTCACGGGCCTGGTGGGTGCCGTGAGGTTGCAGCTCAACGGCGCTGCGGATTTCGTGGTGACAGCTGATGGCGTTTTCCGGTTTGCCTCGCCGCTGGCCCACGGCAGCGCCTACGCCGTCACGGTGTACGCACAGCCCGTGGACCAGATTTGCGCGGTAGAGGCTGGCACCGGGGTTGTTGTGGCGCCGGTGACCCAAGTGAGAGTGCTTTGCAGCACGATCTACACGCCTCCTCCTCCGCCACCCCCACCTCCGCCGGCTCCCCCCACGCCGGGTGGCCTGGGTACTACCTATGGGACGAAGGCCCTGGTCTTTTCCTGGACCTCGGCGCCCGGTGCAACCAGCTACACGTTGTACGAGGACCCGGACGGCGCGGGCCCGTTGGCACCTGCGCAGATCGGATCGACCGCTACCACGGGGTTGACCTACGCAGTGCCTGTGCTGCTGCACCTGCGGCTGAATGCCACGTACACGGTACAGGCCTGCAATGCGGGTGGTTGCAGTGCCCCATCGACCTCCGTGGCTGCCGACATGGTGCGAGCCATTGGCTACTTCAAGGCGTCCAGCACCACCGCCGAAGGCCGGTTTGGCAACCGTGTGGCCTTGTCCAGCAACGGATCCACCCTGGCCGTGGGTGCCTATGGAGAGGGTGGCAATACCGGCGCGGTGTATGTCTTTACCAAAAGCGGCACCACGTGGTCGCAGCAGGCGCGCATTGCGGCCCCCAACGGCGAGGCCAACGACTATTTTGGAAACGCACTGGCGCTGTCTGCCGACGGCAACACGCTGGCCATCGGCGCGGACGGCGAGAGCGGCGATCAGAAGGGCACGTTTGCGACGATGCCCGCCACCAACAACCTAGCCAGCAGCTCTGGCGCCGTCTATGTGTATTCCCGCACCGGCGCAGCCTGGTCGCAGCAGGCCTTCATCAAGGCGAACAACGCAGATGCCGACGATCTTTTCGGCTCATTCGTCTCTCTCTCGAACGACGGCAACACTCTGGCGGTTGGAGCCTACAACGAGGACGGCGACTTGACCGGAACGCACGGCAACGCGACGTACTCTGCGTCCGGGGCCGCCTACGTCTTTACCCGCACGGGCACCAACTGGGCACAGCAAAGTTACCTCAAGGCCTCCAACGCGGGCGCTGGAGATTTCTTCGGGATCTACCTCAGTTTGTCCGGGGCAGGCGACACCCTGGCGGTGGGGGCGTTCTTTGAGCGCAGCGCCCGGGCAAGCGATCCAGCGGACGACACCCTGGCCAATGCCGGTGCGGCCTATGTGTTCCAGCGCAATGCGGGGGTGTGGTCGCAACAGGCCTACCTGAAGGCTCCCAGTCCCAAGGCACAGGACCGCTTCGGCGTCGCGGTCACTTTGTCGGGCGATGGCAACACGCTGGCCGTTGGTATGGACGGAGACAGCAGCAACTACACCGGCATATTCGTGGTGCCTCCAGCGAGCAACACCCTCGCGCTCAACTCTGGCGCGGTGTTCGTGTTCACCCGTGCGGGCGGCGTCTGGCAATCGCAGGCCTACCTGAAAGCCTCCAACACCCGTACGCCCCACCGTTTCGGCAACAACCTCGCCATGTCCAGCGACGGCAACACGCTGGTGGTGCCGTCGTACCGGGACGACAGCACTGCGTACGGATTCAACGGAGACCAGGCCAGTACCACGGCCCCCGATGCAGGCGCTGTGCTGGTGTTTCGCCGCACCGCAGGCACATGGACGCAACAAGCCTACCTGAAGGCCCCCAACACCGGAGCCGGGGACCGGTTTGGTGGCCGCGTTGCAATATCCGGTGACGGCACCACGCTGGCCGTGGGGGCATCAACGGAGGACGGCGGATCGAATGGAATTGGTGGCAACCAGATCGACGAAAGCAGAACCAACGCGGGTGCAGTGTACCTGTACTGACGCCTTGAGGAACGGGGCTGGCGAATGTCTTGCCCGTTCTTCCATCGCCTAGTGGTGCAGCGGCCCTCAGTGTCCCTGAGCGCCCCGGACTGCTGCCTGATCTACATGGTCTGCGCGCGTCGCCGCACCCGAATGCTCGGCGTGGCGCCCGGCCAGGGGTTGAGCACGTAGATGCCGGGATTGGCTTTCTCGTCGCCGTGGCTGGATGCCATGCATTGATCGTGATCGAGGTAATGCTGGACTGCGAGCTGCTTTTGCTCGGCAGAGTATTTAGCGGAGGTACGGGAATAGCCCACCTGCAAATCTTGCTCCCGCTCGTACTCTCGATACCTGTGTTGGTCAAGTTTTTTCGGACACATCGATAGGTAATGTGATTGCCGATTGCTGCTCGAAAGCATTGGGTGGCAAGTTGCCCAGTGTTGAGTGCAGGCGCACACTGTTGTAAAAGCCCACGATGT
>NZ_JAQTWM010000051.1 GCF_028689305.1 Rhodoferax sp.
ATCTTTGACCCCTATGTGCAGATTGCCAACCGCGAACGTGACCGCAGCAAGGGCCTGGGCCTGGGGCTGGCCATCAGCAAGCAGGCTTGCGAATTGCTCGGTCTGAGCCTGGGGGTGCGCTCGGTGCTGGGGCGGGGCTCGTGCTTCAGGATCGGGGTGCCCGCCAGCCTGGTGTTGCGCCACGACGGTTCTTGCGCTGCCCCAGGCGCGAGCGTTCAGCCCAAACCGGTGGTGAAGGTCGGCCCCTGGTTGCAGGGACGGCGGGTGCTGCTGGTGGATGACGACCCCATGGTGCAGGTGGCCATGCTGGCCCTGTTGCGGGGCTGGTCGCTGGACGTGCGCAGTGCTACCCGGGGTGACGACTCGGTGCTGGCGGTGTGTGGGAACGACTGGGTCCCGGAATGTGTGCTGTGTGACTTCAGACTGCCTGGTCCCATGAATGGCATTGAGGTGCTGGACTGGCTGCAGCAGCAATTTCCCAAGGCCATTGGTGTGTTGCTGACAGGGGAGTTGATCCAGACCGTTCAGCAGGACGCGGAAGACGCCGGTTATCTGCTGCTGTCCAAACCGGTGGATGCCGAGGTGTTGGCGTTCACGCTCGGGGCCTTGCTGGAGCGTCGTCATGAAGAAAGGAACCCATGAACATTCTGATTGTGGATGACCATCCGCTGACCTGTCAGGGGCTGGCTGCCTTGTTGGCGGCCACCCGGCCACAGGCCCGGATCCAGAGCGCCTATTCGGCCCAGCAGGCGCGCCTGACGCTGCAAAAGCTGCCCGCACCTGAATGGATTTTTTTGGACATCAAGCTGCCCGATGATCCGCAGCACCTGCTGTTCAAGCAGCTGTGCGACTCGCCGTGGATTGACCACACCGTGCTGATCTCGGCTGAGCCAGAGCATCGGCTGATTCGCACCGCGCTGGCTGCGGGGGCACGGGGGTTTATTCCCAAAACGGCCGACCCGGATCTGGTGCTCAGCGGGTTTGAACACATTCTGGCTGGCGAGTTTTATGTGCCCCCCGCCCTGACTGGCCTGCTGCGCGAGCCAGACACGTCTGCGGGAGACAGCCGGGCCCTGTCGCCGCGGCTGCAGCAGGTGCAGGAACTGTTGCTGCGTGGCATGGCCAACAAGGTGATCGCCAGGGAGCTGGGCTTGTCAGACCACACCGTGAAGGAATACGTGTCATCGGTGCTGGCCTTTCACGGCGTGGGCAACCGGCTGGAACTGGTATTGCGTCTGGGTGCCGAGCGCAACAGCGGTGGTAATCTTGCGGCATGAGCCGCCTCAAACAACTCGAAACCTTTGTCAATATTGCCACCCGTGGTGGTTTGACGGCGGCTGCGAAGGCCGAAGGGGTGGCCCCCGCCATCGTCGGGCGGCGGCTGGATGCGCTGGAAGAGCGCCTGGGCGTCAAGCTGCTGGTGCGCACCACCCGCAGCGTCACGCTGACCCAGGAAGGCTCGGCGTTTCTGGAAGACTGCCAGCGCCTGCTGACTGATCTGGCCAATGCCGAGGCCAGCGTCTCTGCGGGTGGCATCAAGGCCACCGGTCATCTGGCCGTCACGGCGCCAGCCGGTTTTGGCCGCCGCCATGTGGCGCCGCTGGTGCCACGGTTTCGTGAACAGCACCCGGATGTGACGATCTCCTTGAACCTGAGTGACCGCGTGGTGGACCTGGCTGCCGAGGGCTTTGACTGCGCCGTGCGTGTGGGGGAACTGCCGGACTCCAGCCTGGTCAGTGTCCGGCTGGCCGACAACCGCCGCCTGTGTGTGGCGGCACCGGCCTATCTGCAGCGCCATGGTTCCCCCCAGCACCCGCACGAACTGGCGCGTTTTGACTGCCTGACCCTGACCCATGATGCGTCACAAACACGCGGCTGGGCGTTTTCCTTGCCGCTAGGTGCGAACGCCGAGGTGGTCTACCTCAAGCCCGGTGGGCCGCTGAGCTGCTCCGATGGCGAGGTGCTGTTTGACTGGTGCCTGGCCGGTTACGGCATTGCCTGGCGCAGTTCCTGGGAAGTGCAGGCCGAAGTGGCCAGCGGCGCGCTGGTGCCGCTGCTGGAAGACTTTGCCGCGCCGCCCAACGGCATCTACGCCGTGTTTGCGCAGCGCAAACACCTGCCGCTGCGCCTGCGCCTGTGGGTGGACTATCTGAAACAGCATTACGCCCAGGCCGGGTTCTGGCATGAGGCACATTGAAACATCGCACGTTGTGAAGAACATCATCATCTGCGCCGACGACTTTGCGGTGAACCAAAGCGCCTCGCTGGGCATCATCCACCTGGCGCGGCTGGGGCGCATCAGCGCCACCAGCGCCATGGTGCTGTCGCCGCGCTGGCCGCAGGACGCGGCCTTGTTGCAGCCGCTGCGCGGCCAGATTGATGTGGGTCTGCATCTGGACTGGACCAGTGACTTTGCCATCACCGCCGGCCACGGTGTGTCCCTGGGCGCCGCCATGCGCCATGCCGTCCTGGGGGGGCTTGACCCCGTGCAGGCGCGCCGGGTGGTGGCGCGCCAGCTGGACTTGTTCGAGGCGCATTGGCATGCCGCCCCCGACTACGTGGACGGGCATCAGCATGTGCAGCAGTTCGCTGGCATTCGCCAGGCGCTGGTGGATGAGTTGACGCAGCGTTATGGCCGCCAGGCGCCCAAGCCCTACCTGCGCATCAGCCGCGCGCCTGCTGGCTTGGCTGATCTGAAAAGCCGGGTGATCGCCTGGATGGGGGCGAATGCTCTTGAAAATATAGCTGTACATGCAGGTTTTGTGCGGGCTAGAGGCCTATTTGGTGTATATAACTTTGGTGTCGACCCAGCCCGTTACGCCACCCTGATGAGGCGTTGGCTGGCGCGCGGCCCCGAAGGCGCCATCCTGATGTGCCACCCGGCCCAGGCCGCCGAACCCGGCGACGAGATCGGCCTGGCGCGCGCCCAGGAATTCGCTTACCTGGCCAGCCCGGCATTTGCCGCAGCGCTGGCTGCGGCCCAGGTGCAGGTGGCGCGGGGCGGCGCTTGCCTCAGTGCCCTGACGGGCTAAGATGACTGTTTGATCAAGTCAGCCTTGTAGACCCCATGCACACCTCCGCACTCGTTTTGTTTTCCGGCGGCCAGGACTCCGCCACCTGCCTGGCCCAGGCCCTGTCCAGATACCAACGGGTTGAAACCATTGCCTTTGACTACCGCCAGCGGCACCACGTCGAGCTGGATGCCCGCACCCAGGTGTTGTCCGAAATCCGGCGCACGTTTCCGCAATGGGCCAGCCGGTTGGGTCAGGACCATCTGCTGGACCTGGCGGTGCTGGGTGAGGTGAGTGACACCTCGCTGACGCGGGATACGGCGTTCAGGATGGAGCAAAGTGGCCTGCCCAACACCTTTGTGCCCGGGCGCAACCTGCTGTTCCTGACGCTGGCTGCCGCCGTCGCGTACCGGCGTGACCTGCAGGTGATCGTCACCGGCGTGTGTGAAACCGATTTTTCCGGTTACCCCGACTGCCGCGACGACACCATCAAGGCCATGCAGTTGGCCCTGTCGCTGGGCATGGACAAACGTTTCCTGATCGAAACCCCGCTGATGTGGATCGACAAGGCCGCCACCTGGGCGCTGGCGTATGAGCTGGGTGCCAAGTCGGGCACGGCTGGTGGTGGTCAGCTGCTGGTGGACCTGATTGTGGAGCACACCCACACCTGCTACCTGGGTGACCGCGAACACCGTCACGCCTGGGGTTATGGCTGCGGCACCTGCCCGGCCTGTGAACTGCGCGCGCGAGGGTATGAGCGCTTTGTGGCCAGTGGGCAGACCAGGCAGATGCAAGCGCCCTGAGCCCGCCAGCGTCTTGACGAGAGGTGGGCGCAGTCAGAGCGGTCGCTAAAATTCATCGGTGAATACATCTTTGACCGAACAAAAAAAGTCCTGGCTGATCCTGCTGGCGTTTTGGCTGTTGCTGCTGGTGCTGGCCAGCTTGCGGCCGCTGGCGGTGCCCGATGAGGGGCGTTATGGCGAAATTGGCCGCTGGATGCTGCTCAGCGGCGACTGGCTGACCCCGCGGCTCAACGGCATCCCCTTCTTCCACAAACCGCCGTACCTGTATTGGCTGGAAGCGCTCAGTGTGGCCGCTTTGGGTGCCAACGAGCTGGCCCTGCGGCTGGTGCCTGCGCTGCATGCTGGGTTGATGCTCAGTGCCCTGTATCTGGCGGCCCGTCACATCAGCACCGAGGTGATTGCCCGGCGCGCGGTCATCATGCTGGGCAGCAGCCTGGGGTTTCTGGTCGGGGGGCAGTACGTCAACCATGACATGCTGGTGGCCACCTGGATCGGGCTGGCCATTTGGGCGTTTGCCTTTGCCTTCATGGCGGGTGACAAACCCCATGCGACGCTGGCGCGGCTGGGGTTCCTGGCGTGTGCCCTGGGCATGTTGAGTAAGGGGTTGATTGGCATTGCGTTGCCCGGCCTGGTGATGCTGGTCTGGCTGCTCTGGACGCGCCAGTTCAGGAAGGTGCTGTATCTGCCCTGGTTCAGTGGCCTGGCGCTGTTCTGTGCCGTGGCGTTGCCGTGGTTTGTGCTGGCGCAACGGACTTATCCGAACTTCTTCAACTACATGTTCGTCGGGCAGCAGTTCAACCGGTACACCGCCGCCAGCTACAACAACCCGCAGCCCTGGTGGTTTTACCTGCTGGCGCTGATGTTGTTGCTGTTTCCGTGGGTGTTTTTTGCGCTGGGCCAGCTGCGTCGGGTGACCACCACGACGTTGGCCACGGCCATTGGCATGCCCGAAGCCTGGTGGCGCCTGTGCTGGGCCTGGGTGCTGGCGATTCTGGTGTTCTTTTCCGTCCCCAACTCCAAGCTGGTGGGGTACATCCTGCCAGTGATCCCGGCGCTGGCCTTGCTGGCGGCGCTGGGCTGGCAGCGCAGCATGGCGCACCGGGCGACGGCCGGTCGGGTGTTTGCCGGGATCGTGCTGCTCAATGTCGGACTGGCCCTGGTGCTGGTGCTCAAGGTCGGGGATGTCACCCGCGCCAGCCGCACCCAGGACATCGCTGGCGCACTGGCGTGCGCCGTGGCACCCACCGACACGGTGTATGTGTCGGACGCCTATCCCTACGACCTGCCGTTTTATGCCCAGACCAGCAAGCCGCTGGTGGTGCTGGAAAACTGGCCGCTGCTGCGTCAGCAGGTGGGGGATGGCTGGCAGCGTGAATTGTTTGAAGGTGCCGACTTTGATGCCCAGGCCGCGCAGGCGCTGCAGCCGCTTGACGTGCTGGCCCGGGTGGCGGCAACGCCCGGCCACTGGTTGGTGACGCATAACGGCAGCGCCCTGACCCACCATTTGCCGGGGTGGACGTTGTATCACCGGGGCGCGGGCTGGTCGATTTATCGTTCGGGCGGGACGCTGGTTGATGATTCAGCGGCGAAACGCCCAGAACCGGCTGAGCACAAAGGTCTGCCCGGCTGCAAAGACCAGCGCCAGAAATAAGGCCAGCAGTGCGGGCAGGCCCAGCCCGCGCAACAACAGCACAAACATCATCTCGTTGCTGGCAAACCCCGCCAGTGCGGTGACGGCAAACCGCTGGAAGCTGGTGGCCACGCTGGTCGCGGCATCGCGGAAACTCAAATGCCGGTGTCCGGCAAAGCTGACAAAAAAGGCGATCACAAAACCCATGGCGTTGGCCAGTTCGGGCCACATGTGGGATTGGGCCAAGGCAAAAACGCCCATATGGGTCAGCGCTGCTGCGCCGCCCACGGCCAGAAACCAGAAGGTGGAGGCACTCACGCGGATGTCAATCGTGACGGCCTGGGGCGGGTGCGGTGGTGCTGCCCAGACCAGTCCCGGTGCGCTGGCTGATCAGGTAGTTGGGCCGCTGCTTGACCTCTTCATAAATGCGCCCGACGTATTCCGACAGGATACCGATCGACAGCAGCTGGATGCCGCTGAAAAACATCATGCCCACCACAATCGTGGCGTAGCCCGGCACGGCGATGCCGGTGATGAAGTATTCGCCCACCACCCAGGCACCGTAGCCCAGGGCCAGCATCGACAGCAAAAAACCGGTGAGGGTCAGGGCGCGCAGCGGCGCGATGGAAAACGCCAGGATGCCGGTGAACGCCAGCGACAGCGAACCACGCAAACCAAAATTGCTCTTGCCATCGGTGCGTGCCAGGGGTTCGTAGTCAATGGCGGTGCTGTTGAAACCAACCCAGGCGTACAAGCCTTTCATGAAGCGGTTGCGCTCCGGCAGGCGCTTGAGGGCGTCCACCACCTGGCGGTCCATCAGCCGGAAGTCTCCGGCATTGGCCGGAATCTGCACCCGGTTGCCCAGGTTGACCAGCTTGTAAAACCAGCCCGTCAGCTTGATCTGCAGCCCGGACTGGTCGTGGCGGGTGGCGCGCACGGCATACACCACGTCGGAACCTGCGCGCCATTTGGCCAGCATCTCCGGCACCAGTGATACCGGGTGTTGACCGTCGCCATCCATCAGCACCACCACATCACCCTGGGCGGCTTCAATGCCGGCGGTCAGGGCCGGCTCCTTGCCGAAGTTGCGCGACAGCTTGAGGTACACCAGCTGTGGGTGGCGCTGGCACTGCTCGTGCATCACGGCGGCGGTGTCATCGCGGCTGCCATCGTCGACCACGATCAGTTCCACCCGCTGGCTCAGGCGGGTCAGGGTGGCCAGGAGGTCGGTGATCAGTTTGCCCAGGCTGCGTGCCTCGTTATAAGCCGGGATCACGCAGGAAATGGAGGGGGACAGGTGTTGACGGGTCAGCATGGGCCGCATCATGCCAAAAGAAAACCCCGCTCAGGGTCACTGGCGGGGTTTTTTTGCACGGACAGGTTCTGAAGGATCAGCCCTTGTTGCTCAAGCACTCTTTCATGAAGGCCTTGCGGGCATCGCCCTTGAGGGCCTTGTCACCGGCTTCCTTGTTGCAGGTTTTCATTTTTTCCTGCTGGGCGGTTTTTTTGTTGGTGGCGGCCGCTGCAGGTTTGGCACCCAGGCAATCCTTCATGAAGGCTTTGCGTTCGTCGCCTTTTTTGTCGCCGGCTTCCTTGTTGCAGGTCACCATCTTGCCTTGTTGGGCCGTTTTGGCGGCGGGGGCGGCTGACGCGGCAGGGGCTGCTTCACCAGCGGCATAAGCGGAGCCCATGGCCAAGGACAGGCTCAAACCCAAGAGAGACAAAAGTTGTTTCATGTGCAATCCTTCATAAAGAGTGGTGAAAAAATCCCGGTCGGGATTCCAACACACAACGCGGACAAAGGCAAACGCGTTGACCGGATGTTGCAAATGAGCCAGCGAGGTGCCAGGGGGCGGGCCCGGCCAGCCCCCTAAAATCGGCCCATGCTGACTGTCAAAACCGAACTCCTTGAAGCCCTGCGCCTTGCGCTGGAAGATTTACAGCCGGGCGCTGGCGCCAAAGCCGCGTTCGAATCCCCCAAAGTGGCCGCCCATGGCGACTTGGCCACCACGGCGGCCATGCAATTGGCCAAACCACTCAAACTTAATCCGCGGCAACTGGCGGAAAAATTGTGCGAGACCCTGCGTGCAGCCGCGCCCTATCAACAGTGGGCCGAGGCACTGGACATCGCGGGTCCGGGTTTCATCAACATCAAACTCAAACCGGCGGCCAAACAACAGGTGGTGCGTGAGGTGCTGACGCAGGCTGACGCTTATGGCACGCAGGCCGACAACGGCAAACGCATGCTGGTGGAATTTGTTTCGGCCAACCCGACCGGCCCGCTGCATGTGGGCCATGGTCGCCAGGCTGCGCTGGGCGATGCCATCTGTCATTTGTTTGCCACCCAGGGCTGGCGCGTGCACCGGGAGTTTTATTACAACGACGCGGGTGTGCAGATCCAGACGCTGACACACAGCACACAACTGCGTGCCAAGGGCTTCAAGCCGGGCGACGCCTGCTGGCCGACTGATCCCGAGAACCCTGCAGCGAAGGCGTTTTACAACGGCGACTACATCCAGGACATCGCCAACGACTTCCTGGCCAAAAAAACGGTCAAGGCGGATGACCGCGAGTTCACTGCCAGCGGTGACGTGGAAGACCTCGAATCCATCCGCCAGTTTGCCGTGGCCTACCTGCGTAACGAGCAGGACAAGGACCTGCAGGCCTTCAACCTCAAGTTTGACCAGTATTACCTGGAGTCCAGCCTGTACACCAGTGGCCGGGTTGAGGCGACGGTAGGCAAGCTCGTGGCCAATGGCAAAACCTATGAGCAGGACGGCGCGTTGTGGCTCAAGTCCACCGACTATGGTGACGACAAGGACCGCGTCATGCGCAAGCAGGACGGCAGCTACACCTACTTTGTGCCGGATGTGGCCTACCACATCGCCAAGTGGGAGCGTGGTTTCCAGAAGGTCATCAACATCCAGGGCACCGACCACCATGGCACCATCGCCCGCGTGCGCGCTGGCCTGCAGGCGGCTGATGTCGGTATTCCGCAGGGTTACCCTGACTATGTGCTGCACACCATGGTGCGTGTGGTCAAGGGCGGCGAAGAAGTCAAGATCAGCAAGCGGGCCGGCAGCTATGTCACCTTGCGCGACCTGATCGAGTGGACCAGCAAAGACGCGGTGCGCTTTTTCCTGCTCAGCCGCAAGCCCGACACCGAGTACACCTTCGACGTGGACTTGGCAGTGCAAAAGAACAACGACAACCCGGTGTATTACGTGCAATACGCGCATGCGCGCATCTGCTCGGTGCTGGCGGCCTGGGGTGGTGAGGTGGCGTCCCTGGCACAGGTGGATCTGGGTGCGCTCGACAGCCCGCCGGCACAGGCCCTGATGCTGTTGCTGGCCAAATACCCTGACATGCTCAGCGCTGCCGCTGAAGGTTTTGCACCACATGATGTGACTTTTTACCTGCGTGAGCTCGCCGCCTGTTACCACAGCTATTACGATGCCGAGCGCATTTTGGTGGACGACACGTCCGTCAAGCTGGCGCGGCTGGCGCTGGTGGCCGCCACCGCGCAGGTGCTGCACAACGGGCTGGCGGTGCTGGGCGTGAGCGCCCCGCAAAAGATGTGAACCCTGACTGTCGACAAAGGCAAGTGATGAAACAACAACGTGGCGGGACTTTTCTGGGCTTTGTGATCGGCATGGTGGTCGGGCTGGGCATCGCCTTGGCGGTGGCGGTCTATGTCACCAAAGTCCCGGTGCCTTTTGTCGACAAGGTCATGAGTCGCCAGCCTGAGCAGGATGCGGCGGAGTCGCGCAAGAACAAGGACTGGGACCCCAACGCCCCTTTGCATGGCAAAAACCCGGCCCGCCCCGTCTCTGCGGTCGAGCAGGTCGCCCCCCCCGCCAAGGCGGATAACACGCCCGCACCCAAGGCAGCAGCAGCCAGCACACCGGCTTCCAAGCCCGCCGCCGCCAAGCCTGAACTCAAGCCGGCGGTGACGGCTGACCCGCTGGGTGATCTGGTCAAGGCCAAAGCCGCGGCCAGCAAGGACGCCGGCGCCGCAGCGTCGGCCACGGCAGAGCCCTTTGTCTATTTTGTCCAGGTCGGGGCGTATCGCACCGCCGAAGACGCCGAGAGCCAGCGCGCCAAGCTGTCGCTGGCCGGGATTGAGACCAAGGTCACCGAACGTGAAACGGCTGGCCGCATGGTGCATCGGGTCCGGCTGGGGCCGTTCGAGACCCGTGAAGAAGCCGAGAAAGCCAAGGCCAAGCTGCTGGCTTTGGGGCTGGAAACCGCCTTGGTGCGTGTGCAGCGTTGAACTTTTGTGCCCAGGCGCGCTCTGACCGCCTGGACTTTTTACCTGGATTGGAGAACAAACAATGAAGCGACGTGATTTTTTGGCCGATGCTGCGGTGTTGGCGACTGGTGCCGCGATGTTGACCCCTGGCTTGGTGCTGGCGCAGGCCAAAGCACCCGTGGCCGGGGTTGACTATGTCAAGCTGAACCAGCCCGCACCGGTGGATACCCCCGCAGGCCGGATCGAAATCATCGAGTTCTTCTGGTACAACTGCCCGCATTGCAATGCGTTTGAGCCGGTGCTGAGCGAATGGGTCAAGAAGCTCCCGAAGGACGTGGCCTTCAAGCGGGTGCCGATTGCTTTCCAATCCAGCTACATCCCCCAGCAGCAGCTGTTTTATGCCCTGGACGCCATGGGGCTGCTTGACAAACTGCATGCCCGGGTGTTTGCCGCCATCCACGGCGAAAAACAGAATCTGAGCAAACCCGAAACCATCACCGACTGGGTGGTCAAACAAGGGGTTGACAAAGCGGCTTTCACCAGTCAATTCGCGTCCTTTTCCACTGTCGCCAAGGCCCGCCGGGCCACCCAATTGATGACGGCTTACCAGGTTGAGGGTGTGCCGGCCCTGGGGGTGGCCGGGCGCTTTTATACCGACGGCTCCATGGCCAAGAGCATGGAGCGGGCGCTGCAAGTGGCGGAATTTCTGGCGGCCGAGGTCCGCTCCGGACGCTGAACCAGCCGCGCTGTGGCGCGAATCAGGACTTTGTGACAACGGGCACAGCCTGGGCGGTGTGCTCGTTACAATCTTCGGCATGTCTCATGCAAGATTCATGCCTTTATGAATAAATATCCTCTTTCGTGCCTGGTCGCCGTTTGGCTGGCATTGGTGGTGCCGTGTGCCCTGGCGGAGAAAGCCGACCGCGACAAACCCATGAATGTGGAAGCGGATGCCTTGCGTTATGACGACGCGCGGCAGATCAGCGTGTTCACTGGCCGTGTGGTGCTGACCAAGGGCACCATCCTGATCCGGGGCGGCCGCCTGGAGGTGCGCCAGGACCCGCAGGGTTACCAATATGGGGTGGTGACCGCCGAACCGGGCAAGCTGGCCTACTTCCGGCAAAAGCGTGAAGGCGTGGATGAGTTCATCGAGGGTGAAGGCGAGACCATTGACTACGATGGCCGTGCCGACACGGTCAAGTTCATCACCCGGGCCCAGTTGCGTCGTTATCAGGGCGTCACGCTCAATGATGAATTCAATGCCGGCGTGATTGTTTATAACAACACCACCGATGTGTTCACCTTGGACGGTGCCCCCGGCGCCGGCAAGAGCAGCAGCACCGGCCAGCCCGGCGCCCCGGCCGGTCGCGTGCGGGCCATGCTGACGCCCAAACCCGAAGCCGCTTCGGCTTCGGCGGCCAAACCGGCCACCCCATTGCGTGAGACCCCCACCCTGGGCGGAGCCAAACCATGACCAGTCCTGACGCTGGGCTGGTTCACCCGCCTGCTGCCCAGGACCAGCTGGCGCGCCTGCCTGACGATGGTGCCCGCGGCCTGCAGGCGCATCATCTGCAAAAGTTCTATGGCAGCCGCAAGGTCGTCAAAGACGTCTCGCTGGCGGTGCGCAAGGGGGAGGTGGTCGGGTTGCTTGGCCCCAACGGAGCTGGCAAGACCACCTCGTTCTACATGATCGTCGGGCTGGTGCGCGCCAGCGCCGGTGATATCACCATTGACGGCCAGTCGATCGAACACATGCCGATCCACCGGCGTGCCCGGCTGGGACTGAGCTACCTGCCCCAGGAAGCCTCGATTTTCCGCAAGCTCAATGTCGAAGACAACGTGCGTGCGGTGCTGGAGCTGCAGCTGGATGAACAAGGGCGCGCCCTGAGCCCGGCCGACATTGAACAGCGCCTGACCGCCTTGCTGCAGGACCTGCGGGTGGAACACTTGCGCCAGTCCAGCGCCCTGTCGCTGTCGGGTGGCGAGCGCCGCCGGGTGGAGATTGCCCGGGCGCTGGCAACCCAGCCGCGCTTCATCCTGCTGGACGAGCCGTTTGCCGGCATCGACCCGATTGCCGTGATCGAGATCCAGCGCATCATCAGTTTCCTCAAAAGCCGAGGGATTGGTGTGCTGATCACCGACCACAACGTGCGCGAAACCCTGGGCATTTGTGACCACGCCTACATCATCAGCGACGGCTCGGTGCTGGCGCAGGGCACGCCGGCCGACATCGTCAACGATGCCGACGTGCGCCGGGTGTATCTGGGCGAACATTTCCGGATGTAGATGCGTCAAGGTCTGTCACTGCGCGTCTCGCAGCATCTGGCGCTCACGCCACAACTGCAGCAGTCGATCCGGCTGCTGCAGCTCTCCACGCTGGAACTGGGGCAGGAAGTCGACCAGATGCTCGACGACAACCCGTTTCTGGAGCGCAGTGCCGAAGAGGCAGAGCGTGAGTCCTTTGGCCTGGCCCAGGCTGACGTGCCGGTCAGTCCGACCGATCGTGAAACTGAATTTGCTATATATTCAGGAGCAAATAACGCAGATTCCACCCGGGCTGGAGCCGAAAATGATGCTGAAGAAAATGGCTGGCAGGCCGAAGATGGCCCAAGCTGGGACGGTGACGGCAGCGTCAGCCTGACGCCCGACGACAGCGAGTGGGGGGGGGAAGCCGCTGCCCGTGGCAATAACCTCAGTGCTGAGGACGAAACCGACGCCACCGAACTGGCGCGCAGTCAGGAGTCGCTGCAAAGCCACTTGCACCGCCAGGCGCTGGCCTTGCGGCTGAGCCCCGAGGACAGTGCGGCGCTGCGCTTCCTGATCGAGTCGCTCAACGACGACGGCTACCTCGAAGACGACTTGGACACCCTGGCGCGGGGGCTGGCCGGTGACGACGCGGACCAGCACGAGCAGCTGGTGCACCACTTCACCGTGGCGCTGCGGCTGTTGCAAAGCCTGGAGCCGGTCGGGGTGGGCGCGCGTGGCCTGGCCGAATGCCTGAGCCTGCAGCTCAAGGCCCTGCAACAGGCCCCTGGATCATTGGCGGACGTCACGCCGCAGGTGGTGGCCGTGGCCTTGCGCATCTGCGCGCAGCCGATGGAGCTGCTGGCGCGGCGCGACATCAAACACCTGGTGCCCTTGTGCCATGCCAGCGACACCGAGGTGCGTTTGGCGATGGCCCTGATTGGCCGGCTGGAGCCCAAGCCGGGGCGACGTTTTGTCGATGTCGAGCGCAACGTGGTGGTGCCGGACGTGCTGGTGGCCAAGATCGGCAGTGGTGCCGCCGCCAGATTCCAGGTGCGGCTGAACCCCGAGGTGATGCCGCGCCTGCGTGTGCACGACATCTATGCCAACGCACTCAAAGGCCACAAGGCCGGCGGCAATGACGCCGCCAACTACGCGGCCCTGCAACAGCGCCTGCAGGAGGCACGTTGGTTCATCAAGAACATCCAGCAGCGGTTCGATACCATCCTGCGCGTCAGCAGCGCCATTGTGGAGCGGCAAAAAAGCTTCTTCATCCACGGCGAACTGGCCATGCGCCCGTTGGTGCTGCGCGAGATCGCCGATGAACTCGGCCTGCACGAATCCACCATCAGCCGCGTCACCACCGCCAAGTACATGGCCACGCCGTTTGGCACCTTCGAGCTGAAATACTTCTTTGGCTCCGGCCTGGGCACCGAGTCGGGCGGCAACGCTTCCAGCACCGCGGTGCGCGCGCTGATCAAGCAATTTGTTGCCGCCGAAAGCCCCAAAAAACCCTTGAGTGACAACCAGATTGCCGACATGCTCAAAGAGCAGGGTATCGAATGCGCCCGCCGCACCGTGGCCAAATACCGCGAAGGGCTGCGCATTGCCCCGGCATCGCTGCGCAAAGCGCTTTAGAAAATCATTGGGGAGGAAAAAGTGAATCAAACCGAACAACAATTTTTCACTGACCTTGAAAAAAAGCTGTGGACCGCCGCCGACAAGCTGCGCTCCAACCTGGACGCCGCTGTGTACAAGCATGTGGTGCTAGGCCTGATCTTTCTGAAATACGTCTCCGACGCCTTCGAGGAACGGCAGAAAGAACTGCGCGAGCAGTTCCAGAACCCCGACCATGATTACTACATGGCCCCGGAAGACTATGCCGACGATTACAAGGGCCACATCGCCGCCGAGCTGGAGGTGCGCGACTACTACACCGAGAAAAACGTGTTCTGGGTGCCGCTAGAAGCGCGCTGGCAAACCCTGCGTGATTGCGCCCAACTGCGGCCCAAAGCCCCGCTGCCATGGAACAAGCCCGGCAAGGAAGAGCCGGAAGAAATGCGCAGCGTCGGCTGGTTGATCGACAACGCCATGGAAGCCATCGAGCGCGAGAACGAAAAAAAGCTCAAGAACGTGCTCAACAAGGACTTCGCCCGCACCCAGATCGACAGCCACAAGCTGGCCGACCTGATCGCCCACTTCTCCGACACCGACTTCAACCGCAAGGAATACAACGGCCAGCCGCTCAATCTGAAAAGCAAAGACATCCTCGGCCACGTTTATGAATACTTCCTCGGCCAGTTCGCCCTGGCCGAAGGCAAGAAGGGCGGCCAGTACTACACGCCCAAGAGCATCGTCACGCTGATCGTAGAAATGCTCCAACCCTTCAAGGGCCGGGTGTACGACCCGGCCATGGGGTCGGGCGGCTTTTTTGTGCAGAGCGAAGAGTTCATCGAACAGCACGGTGGCAAGGTCGCCAACGGAAAAACCGGCCAGATCAGCGTCTACGGTCAGGAGAGCAACCCCACCACCTGGCGACTGGCCGCGATGAACATGGCCATTCGTGGCATCGACTTCAACTTCGGCGGCGCACCGGGCGACACGCTGCTGAACGACCTGCACCCGGACCTACGTGCAGACTTCGTCATGGCCAACCCGCCCTTCAACATGAAGGAGTGGTGGAATGAAAAGCTGGCCAGCGACCCGCGCTGGATCGCCGGCACGCCGCCGCAGGGCAATGCCAACTTCGCCTGGCTGCAGCACATGCTCTACCACCTGGCCCCGGCGGGCAGCATGGCTCTGCTGCTGGCCAATGGGTCCATGAGCAGCAACACCAATAACGAAGGCGAAATCCGCAAGAAGCTGATCGAGGACGATTATGTGGAGTGCATGGTCGCGCTGCCCGGCCAGTTGTTCACCAACACGCAAATCCCGGCCTGCATCTGGTTCCTGACCCGCGACAAACGCAACGGTCTGGCGCTCAACAAGACCAAGCGCGACCGGCGCGGCCAGTTCCTGTTCATCGACGCCCGCCAGTTGGGCTACATGAAAGACCGCGTGCTGCGTGACTTCACGCCCGATGACATCCAAAGGGTGGCTGACACCTTCCACGCTTGGCAACTGGGCGAAGGTTATGAAGACCTGCCGGGCTTTTGCTACTCGGCCTCGCTGGACGACATCCGCAAGCACGAGCATGTGCTCACGCCAGGGCGTTATGTGGGCGCCGAGGAGCAGGAAGACGATGGAGAAGTTTTCGCCGACAAGATGGCGCGGCTGACGACGCAACTGGCAGAGCAGTTTGCGGAGAGCGCCAAGCTGGAGGGGGAGATCAGGAAGAACTTGGCGGGGTTGGGGTATTCGCTATGAATGGCGATGGGAGGCATGAATGGCTTTGAACGTTGAACATTTGCTACGCACCGTGGACACGCTGGAGCAAGCGCTGCTGGGGTTACAGGGCTGCCCTGATACGCAAAGCACGCTGTACGACCTGTACCGCAGCGCGGCGCTGAAAAGTTTTGAGCTGTCGCTGGAAACCGCCGGCAAACTGATGCGCAAAGCCCTCAAAGCCTACGGCGGCAGCCCGCGCGAGGTGGACAAGCTGGTTTTTAACGACGTGCTGCGCGGCTGCGGCAAACATGGCGTGCTGGCCTTGGAGGCGGTGGACCGTTGGCTGGTGTACCGCGCCAACCGCAACAACACGGCACACGACTATGGCGTGGCCTTTGCCAACGAAACCTTGACGCTGCTGCCGCGCTACGTGCAAGACGTGCGGGCGCTGGCCGGGCGCTTGCAAGAGGTGTTTGATGCCGCAGCTTGACCCGGCCAGCCTGCACCTGCGCGCAAGTGACCTGGCGCAACTGCGCCAATTGCTGGCGCGCTACGTACCGCAAGCGCAGGTGTGGGCCTACGGCAGCCGCGTAACCGGCCAAAGCCACGACACCAGCGACTTGGACGTGGTGCTGCGCAACCCCAGCGATTTGAAATTACCGCTGGAAAATTTTTGGGATTTGAAAGAAGCCGTGCAAAACAGCACGATGGCCATTTTGGTGGATTTGCACGACTGGGCGCATTTGCCTGAAGCGTTTCACCGCAATATTGAGCAGGCGTATGTGCAATTGCAGGCCGGCGCGGGGGAGGAGTAAAAAATGGCGCGATGGAAAAAACAAATGGTGGGGACGTTGGGTAAAGGCAGCAGGTTGGAAGGTGAGATAAAGAAAAATTGGGTGGGGTTGGGTTATGAATGGCAGACGTTGACCTTGGCCGACGTTTGTACCGTGATCACCGACGGTGCCCACCAAAGCCCCAAAACTGTGTCGCGCGGCAAACCAATGGCTTCTGTAAAGGACTTGACTAGATTTGGCATCGACCTAACAAGTGCAAGGCATATTGCAACCGAAGATTTTGAGGCATTAGTGAAGCAAGGCTGCAAGCCACACGTCGGTGATGTTTTGATCGCAAAAGATGGCAATAGCGCGCTTGATACCGTTTGTACGGTTGACCATCCTTTGGATGCCGTATTACTGTCTTCTGTTGCCATACTGCGGCCCGATCCAAAGTGCTTGGACTCCGTTTTCCTAAAATTTTATCTTTCTTCGCCGGAAACGATTGATTATCTGAAGAGTAATTTCATCTCCGGCGCTGCGATTCCACGCGTAGTCTTGCGGGATTTCAAGCGGGCGGAGATTCGGCTTCCCAGTTTGGATGTTCAAAGACGGATTGCTAGGGTTCTTCAGTCAATAGACAGCAAGATTGACCTCAACCGCCGCATCAACCAAACCCTAGAGGCTATGGCGCAAGCCATTTTCCAATCGTGGTTTGTTGATTTTGAGCCAGTCAAAGCCAAGATAGCCGCCATTGCCGAAGGCCGCGACCCGCTGCGCGCCGCCATGGGCGTCATCAGCGGAAAACCCGAGGCGCAACTCGACGCGCTGCCGCCCGAGCAATACGACCAACTCGCCGCCACCGCCGCGCTGTTCCCGGATGAGATGGAAGAGTCGGAGTTGGGGGAGATTCCAAAGGGTTGGGAGGTCAGCTGTATTAGTCAATTTGGCGATGTGGTTTGCGGAAAAACCCCATCAAAGGCAAATCCTGAATACTTTGGCGAAGGTATTCCATTCATAAAAATCCCAGACATGCACAACAGCATGTATGTAGTAAGTCCATCGGAGCGTTTAACAGCACTGGGCGCGGCATCACAAGCGAAGAAAACTATTCCCTCTGGTTCGATTTGCGTAAGCTGCATCGCAACAGTTGGCAAGGTTGTCATAACGCACGATCCATCTCAAACAAATCAACAAATAAACAGTATCGTCCCGAAGTTTCCCCAGTACACCGCGTACCTTTACTTTCAAATGACAGAGAAAGAAAAGGAATTTCATGATTTGGCAAGTGGTGGAAGCGCAACTCTAAACATGAACACGTCGACCTTTTCGAAGGTGAGCGTTCTCATGCCTAACTTTGAAATCCTGACGAAATTTAGTGTTCTTGTGGCGCCATTTTTCAGTGAAATATTGTCGAGGCAAAAGGAATCAGCGATTCTTTCAGAGACGCGCGACACCATCCTCCCCAAACTCCTCTCCGGCGAGTTGTCAGTTATCGAGGCTATGGCGGAGGCGGAGGCATGAGCGAGCCCGTCGTGTCACCCGTTGATGTTGTACCCCAGCATTCCAGCGACTACTTCGAACAGATCCCGCAGTGGACCGCCGATGGCAGCATCAAACGCTTTGAGATCATGGCCGATGCCGTCAGCGGGCGCATTCCGGTCACGCGGCTGGAATCCTGGCGCGACTTTACCGATCTGCTGGAGAGCGATTTCTTCAACCGCCCTGGCGTGCAACTGGTGTTTCGCGGGCATCGCCGCTTTGATTGGAGTTTGATGCCCACTTTAGGGCGATTGACCACCAACGGTATCGTCACCGCACAGCTGGCACAAGCGCAGCTGGAACGCTTCAAGCGCGCAGTACGGGGGCGGCTGAACGATGCGACTATGGTGGACGAGGATGACGAACTTTGGTCAGTTGGTCAGCACCACGGCCTGATGACCCCGCTGCTGGACTGGACCTACTCGCCCTATGTGGCGCTGTTCTTCGCCTTTCACAAGGATGACAGCAAGGAAGAGGCTGCCAATCCCTATCGCGCGGTATATGTGCTCAACAAGAGCTTTCTGACCGAGCACGAAGGCGAAACCGGCATCCGTTTATGGGAGCCCCGTCGCGATGATCATGGCCGCTTGGTGAACCAGGCCGGGCTGTTCACCTTTTCACCCACCGACGCCACCATCGAGAACAAGCTGGCCAATGTGCTGGCCGATGACGAACTGTTTGAAGACGAAGAACTACGCGCGGCATCGGAAGACGAGCAACCGGACATCCTGGCCCGCTACATCTGCAAAATCTATATCCGCAACGAAGAACGCGATGCTTGCCTGCGCCACTTGCGGCGCATGAACGTGCACCACGCCAGCTTGTTTCCCGATTTGCTGGGTGCGTCTGAATACTGCAATGTCATCACCACAGAAGCCGAGATGGCGGCGGCGGTTCAACAGCGCGGAAAGCACCACGAGGTCACGATCACGGAGAGCGTGACGGCAACCGATCAGGTGGATGCGGAAGTGACGCTGTCTTCTGCAAGCACTGCCACGCTCAGCAGCATCGAAGACGTGCTGCGGCAGCCTGCCGGCGCGGAGCAAGTGGAACCAGGCCGCATCGCATTGATGGCCGAAGAACTGGCGGCCTCCATTGCCAAGAACAAGGTGGTGGACTGGGAAACCCGCGATGCCGTGCATGCTCGGCTACGCAACGTGGTAAGGGTGGTGTTGCGCAAATACGGCTACCCGCAGGTGCTGCGGGAACAGGTGGCTGAGCAGATGCTGGTCTTGGCTAAATTGACTGATGGAGGTGATGGGCAATGATCAATCAAATCAAACTCGACAATTTTGGGCCCCTCAATGGCATCAATTGGTCGACACTCGGCAAGATCAATCTGGTCATTGGCGGCAATGGCAGCGGCAAGACGTTTTTGCTCAAGGCCATCTACAGCAGCCTGCGCACGCTGGAAGAATACAAACGCGGTGACGAGCAACGGTCAGCGTCCGATATTTTGGCCGACAAGCTGTATTGGACGTTTCAGGCTGAAAAAATTGGCGACCTGGTTAGCAAGGGGGCTGATGCGCCCTTGTCGAGCGCGCTCATCATCGACAACAAGGGCTTCTCCTACAGTTTTGGCAAGGACACCAGCAAGCAGATCTCCAGCTTGGAAAATCACGTGACACCTCGTGCCAGCAACTCGGTCTTCTTACCGGCCAAGGAAGTGTTGTCGCTGCACCAGATCATTTTGAAGTCGCGCGAGCAGGACAAGGTCTTTGGTTTTGATGACACCTACTTCGACCTCGCCAAAGCGCTGCGTATCTCGACCAGCAGAGGCAGAAACTACGAAGAATTTTCCAAATCACGTCGTCAACTTGAGGACATCCTTGGCGGCGTGATCGAGTACGACGAGCCATCTGGCCGCTGGTTGTTCGTCAAGGGCCGCCACAAATTTCCCATCGGGGTTACGGCGGAAGGTATCAAGAAAATTGCCATCCTCGACACACTTCTGGGCAATCGCTATCTGGATACCAACTCTGTGGTACTGATCGATGAGCCTGAATCGGCCTTGCACCCTACTGCTATTTCGCAACTGCTGGGCATCGTAGCGATGCTGGCTGAGCGCGGCATCCAGTTCTTCATGGCCAGCCACTCCTATTTTGTGGTCAAGAAATTGTTTCTGATCGCCCAGGAGCGCGACTGGTCAATCCCCGTGATTTCTGCCGCCGGCAACGATTGGGCATGCGATGACCTGAAGAACGGCATGCCGGATAACCCCATCATTGCCGAGTCGATTCGCCTCTACCAGCAGGAAGTGGAGTTGGCCCTGAAATGACCACGGAAGCCATCATCGAATCAGGGATGAGGTTTGGCCCTTATCCGGCTGGACAGTGCTTTTACATCGAGAAGAGCGCGTGCTACGAGAAGGTTCAGGAAGGAGTGCAGATGGCGGAGTTCTTGTTGCTGAAACAGCAGCAACAAGGGCCCACAGTGTGGGTGGTTGAAGCCAAGTCCAGCAGCCCAAGACCAGAGACGCAGCCCAACTTTGCGGAGTTCATCGACGAAATCCGCACCAAGCTCACCAACGGCTTTTTGTTGGCGGTCGCCGCCCGACTGCAACGCCATCCGGCAGCGGAAAACGAACTGCCGGACGCTTTCAAAACGCTCGATTTGAAGGCTCGGGGGTTCCGCTTCGTGCTGGTCATCAACGGGCACAAGCAGGAGTGGCTGGAACCTCTGCAAAGTGCGTTGGTACAGGCCTTGAAGCCAGTCGTGAAAACGTGGGCACTCCCCGCCACTTCCGTCGCGGTACTGAACCATGAATTGGCGGCGAAACATGGTTTGATTTTTTCAAGACGGGACGAGACGTCATGACACAAATCCGAAAGCTAACCGTAACAGGTTACAAGTCGATCAAGGCTCTTGAAGATTTTGAATTGAACTCGCTCAATGTACTAATTGGTGCAAACGGCGCGGGAAAGAGTAATTTCATCAGTATCTTCCGCCTGCTCAATGAAATATATGAGCAGCAACTCCAACTCTATATTCAAAAACAGGGCGGGCCTGATGCCTTACTGCATTTTGGTCGCAGCGCCACAGAACGCTTACACGCGGAGTTTTATTTTGCCAATAACGGCTACAAATTCGACTTGGTGCCCACCTTGGACAATCGGCTGATTTTTGAAAGTGAAATTAGCTGGTTTGGTGGCGTGTATCGCCCAACATCTTCTAGCGTTGTTCTTGGCAGAACTCACGCCGAGTCAAAGCTGAAAGAGGCGAAAGATAACTATTCCCCCTACGTCCGCCCCGCAATCAGCAGTTGGCGGGTTTATCACTTTCATGACACCAGTGAAACGGCTAAGGTCAAGCGACAGCACGCTACCAATGACAACCTTCGGCTGAAGGTTGATGCTGCAAACCTTGCAGCTTACCTAAGGATGCTGAGCGAGAAACACCCCAGTGAATATGCACGGATCGTCGAAACCATTCGATTGGTTCTACCGTTTTTTGATGACTTTGTGCATCGTCCAGGCGAACCGGAGTATGTGGAGCTGGAATGGGTTCAAAAGGGTCGGCCAGATACACCGCTTAAAGCACACATGCTGTCGGATGGGAGCCTGCGGTTTATCTGCCTTGCGACACTACTGCTTCAGCCGGTGGCCTTGCTGCCCGACACCATCCTGATCGACGAGCCGGAACTGGGGCTGCACCCCTACGCTATCAACATCCTGGCAGACATTTTCAAGCAGGTGGCAGAGGACAAGCAGTTGATTGTTTCCACGCAGTCGGTGGAGCTGATCAACGAACTTTCACCTGACGACGTGATTGTGGTGGATCAAGACAATGGTGCCTCGACCTTTAAACGCTTGAACGAAACAGAATTGGTCGACTGGCTGCAGGACTACGCGTTGGGCGAACTATGGAAGCGCAATATCCTTGGTGGGAGACCCTGATATGCGAGAAGTCATTGTTTTTGCAGAAGGCCCGACCGAAGAGCGCTTTATCAAGCAGGTCGTGGCACCCGCACTGCATGGATTGCAGATTTTTCTGAAACCGCAGCTACTGAAAACCTCGCAATCTGGTAAGGGTGGTGCGTTGAGCATTGACCGGTTTCTGCTTAATGCCCGCAATACTTTGAAGCAGAGACCGGATGCAGTGCTCTCTTCCTTCATTGACCTGTACGGACTGGACACGGATTTCCCCGAGTTTGAGGGAAGTAAAAAACTGGCGGATGTGCATCAACGCGTTGCCTTGCTTGAACAGGCTTTGCACCGCGCGGTGGTTCAACATGTTGGCTGCCGTGCCGACCGGTTTGTGCCGCACATTCAGCCATACGAATATGAGGGCTTGCTGTTTTCGGATGTTGATGCGTTGGCTGCGACAGAACCCACATGGGGTAAGGCCTTGGGTGCGCTCCGAAAGGTACGGGGCTTGTTCGATAGCCCCGAGCACATCAACGACGGCTATGAAACCAAGCCATCCAGGCGACTGGAAGACCTGCTGCATCCCAAATACAAGAAAACAACCCACGGCCCACGGGCAGCGGCACACATTTCGCTGGAAACCATGGAGCGTGAGTGTGCCCACTTTCATGGCTGGATGAATCGTTTGCGCGGGTTGGCACAGCCATGATGAACGAACAACAACTCGAAGACTTGTGCATTGGCTGGTTTCAGGAAACTGGCTGGCAGTTCGTGCACGGGCCGGATATCGCGCCCGACGGTGCAAATCCGGAGCGGGCCGATTACCGGCAGGTGATCCTGCGTGACCGGCTGTTGGCAGCACTGGCGCGCATCAACCCTCACATTCCCTCCGCATCGCTGGAGCAGGCTGCACACATAGTGCAAACCATCAGCGAGCCGCAGGCCGTGGTGCGCAACCGCAGCTTTCACCGGCTGCTGCTCTCGGGCGTGGCTATGGAGTTTTCGGTAGGGGACGAAAAGAAAGCCGATCTGGTGCACCTGATCGATTTCGCCAACCCGCAGCACAACGAATTTCTGGTCATCAACCAGTTCACGGTTTCCGGCACCAAGCAGCCTCGGCGACCAGACCTCGTGGCCTTCATTAATGGCCTGCCGCTGGCGGTGATCGAGCTGAAGAACCCGGCCAACGAACAGACCGACATCTGGGATGCCTTCAACCAGCTGCAAACCTACAAGGACGAAATCAGCGACCTGTTCAACAGCAATGAGGCGCTGGTGGTCAGCGATGGCTGGACGGCGCGGGTGGGCTCGCTTACCGCCAATGCCGAACGCATGCTGCCCTGGCGCACCATCGCCAACGAAGATGACCGGCCCCGCCTGCAATTGGAGCTGGAGACCGTGGTGCGCGGCTTTTTCCAGCCTACGCTGTTCCTCGATTACATCCGTCACTTCGTGCTGTTCGAGCAGGATGGTGATGCGGTGATCAAGAAAATCGCGGGCTATCACCAGTTCCATGCCGTGCGTGAAGCGGTGAGCGCCACGGTGATTGCGGCTAGTTCGCCCGACAAGGGGCTACTGGAGGTGCGGGAAGAGCGCGCCACTTATGGCAAAGAGGTGAAGCCGGGTTCACGCAAGGCCGGTGTGGTGTGGCACACGCAGGGCTCGGGCAAGAGCATCACCATGGCCTGCTACGCAGGCAAGCTGCTGCAACAGCCGGAGATGAAGAACCCCACGCTGGTAGTGGTGACGGATCGTAACGATCTGGATGGCCAGTTGTTTGCCACTTTCTGCGCGGCCAGTGATTTGCTGAAGACCACGCCATTACAGGCGGGCAGCCGCGATGAGTTGCGCGAGATGCTGGCCTCGCGTCAGGCGGGCGGCATCATCTTCACCACGGTGCAAAAGTTTGCCCTGCTGGATGAGGAAGACGAACACCCGCTGTTGTCCGACCGAGCCAATATCGTGGTCATCTCGGATGAAGCGCACCGCAGCCAGTATGGCACCAAGGGGCGTTTCGATGAGAAGGCAGGCAAGTATGTGTTCGGCTATGCCAAACACCTGCGCGATGCCCTGAAGAATGCCACCTTCATCGGCTTCACCGGCACGCCGATTGCCTTGGAAGACAAGGACACGCGCGCGGTGTTTGGCGACTACGTCAGCATCTATGACATTCAGGATGCCGTGGACGATGGCGCCACGGTGCCAATCTACTACGAAAGCCGGCTGGCCAAGCTGGATGTGAGGCAGGCCGAGATCGACGCACTCAACGAGCAGGTCGATGAGGTGGTGGAAGACGAGGAGGACATTGCCAGCCGCGAGAAAACCAAGAGCGAATGGGCCGCGTTGGAAAAGCTGGTGGGAGCCGAGCCGCGTCTGGCACAAGTGGCCAAGGACCTGGTTGAACACTTCGAAACCCGCAGCGCAACGCTGGATGGCAAGGCCATGATCGTGTGCATGAGCCGCGACATCTGTGCCCAGCTTTACAAGGCCATCGTCACCTTGCGTCCAGACTGGCACGACGACGATCCGGAAAAAGGCGTCATCAAGGTGGTGATGACCGGTTCAGCGGCCGACAAGGAATTGCTGCAACCGCACCTGTACAGCAAGCAGGTGAAAAAGCGACTGGAGAAGCGCTTCAAGGATGCCAAGGACCCGCTAAAGCTGGTGATCGTGCGCGACATGTGGCTGACCGGCTTTGATGCGCCGTGCTGTCACACCATGTATGTGGACAAGCCCATGAAGGGCCACAACCTGATGCAGGCCATTGCACGGGTGAACCGCGTTTTCAAGAACAAGCCGGGCGGCCTCGTGGTGGACTACATCGGCATCGCCAACGAACTGAAGGCCGCACTCAAGACCTACACCGAAGCCAAGGGCAAAGGTGACCCCACGCACAACGCCGCCGAAGCGCTGGCTGTGTTGCTCGAGAAGATGGACATCGTGCGCGGCATGATGCACGGCTGCGACTACAGCGGTTTTGAAACCAAGGCGGCGGCCTTGTTGGTGCCCTGTGCCAACCATCTGCTGGGTTTGAAGGATGGCAAGCAGCGCTTTCTGGATACGATGGTGGCTGTAGCCAAGGCCTATTCGCTGTGCGGCACGCTGGACGAGGCCACAGCGCTGCGCAAGGAGATCGCTTTCTTCTCGGCCATCAAGGCGGCCATCACCAAGTTCACCACGGTGGACAAGAAACGATCCACCGAAGAGAAAAACAGTGCGCTGAAACAAATCCTGGACAACGCCATCGTTGCCGACGGTGTAGCCGATATTTTCGCGCTGGCGGGGCTCGACAAGCCGAACATGGGTCTGCTGTCGGACGAGTTCCTTGAAGACGTGCGCCAGATGGAAAGCCGCAACCTGGCCGTGGAATTGCTGGAAAAACTGCTGCGCGACGAGATCAAGGCACGGGCGCGCAACAACGTGGTGCAGGAGAAGAAATACGGCGACCGTCTGCTGGAAACCCTGCGCAAGTATCACAACCGTGCCATCGAGACTGCACAGGTCATTGAGGAACTGATCCAGATGGCCAAGGAATTCCAGGCCGTGCTGGAGCGCGAAGACGCTCTGGGATTGGGTCAGGACGAAATTGCCTTCTATGACGCACTGGCCAACAACGAAAGCGCGGTCCGTGAGTTGGGTGATGACATCCTGAAGAAGATCGCCATCGAGATCACAGAAAAGTTGCGGGCCAGCACGACGGTCGATTGGCAGGTGCGAGAGAGTGTCCGGGCGCGGCTTCGGATTTTGGTTCGACGGACTCTTCAGAAGTGGAAGTACCCACCTCCAGGCCCGGGTGAAGAAGATGCTGTGGAATTGGTGCTTAAACAGGCGGAATCGCTGTCCAACGTCTGGTCAAACTAACATGCTGAATAAGGATTACTTGTGAACCAACTCCAACTCTTCCTCCCCTGCGCCGCTGGTGTAGAGGACTACTTGGCCCCCGAGGTGCTGCGCATCACCGGCCTGCCGCCGGGCTGCATCACCAAGCAACGCGGCGGCGTGGCGGTGCGCACCTCGTTTGCCCAGGCCATGCTGCTCAACCTCTACAGCCGGCTGGCCCAGCGGGTGCTGGTGTTGCTGAGTTACACCGAATACCGCTCCGAGCAGGACCTGTACCGCGCCGCCT
>NZ_JAQTWM010000140.1 GCF_028689305.1 Rhodoferax sp.
CTCTGGCCTGGGCTTGGCGATCGTGGCATCGGCTGCACAGCAGTTGGGAGGGCAGGTTCATGCCCACCTGGGGCTCAACGGCACAGGGCTGGGGGTGTCTGTTTCATGGCCGGTGCACCCGGCAGCATGCTCAGACAATACTCAGCGTCGCTGAAATGTCATGCCTCGGTCTTACACCGATTCACCCGCCAAGGCACGCCTGTCATGGTTTTTGATAACGGGCTGGGTGGCACCATGGACTGGTGGGCCAAGGTGGTTCCGGTGCTTGAAGCCGACACCACAGTGCTGGCTTACAACCGGTCTGGATATGGTCGCAGCAGCCCCGTTGACACCCTGCGCGACGGCGAACACGTGGTGCAAGAGCTGCGTGAACTGCTGCGTGAGCGTGGCCTCGCACCGCCTTATGTGCTGGTGGACTCCACCCACCCGGCACAAATGCAAGGGCAATGTGCTCCCGAACATTGGCCCACCTGGGTTCACGACGCACCCCTTGGTGTGCCATCAGGCGGGGTCATCTGCATCACCCAGTAACACCACCACACTCCCGCATTTCGACCCCTGATCAACACGGGCATGGGCCTGCCGGATCTGCCTGAACGACCAGGTGCTGTCAATGACCGGCGTGAACGCTCCGGCCAAAGCCAGTTCACGCAAGTTATGGATGTACTCGGGGCGCTCTTTCACTGGCCCCGCAATCACACGGTGATCACTGCGCCAGCCGTGCCACGGTGCAAGCAACATCTGGGGCAGGCTACTCAGCACCAGCAACAGGCTCCCACCGGGCGACAGCACAGGCGCACAGCGGGCATGTGGGGCTGAGCCCACCGTGTCCACAATCACGTCGAAAGGAGCCTCTGTGCACACAAAATCCTCGGTGGCCCGATCCAGCACACGTTCGGCACCGAGAGTGCGTACCAGTCCGGCATGCTGTCGGCGGCATACCCCTGTCACATGCGCACCGCGATGCCGTGCAAGCTGAACAGCCGCAGTCCCAACCGTACCCGATGCGCCATTGACCAACACCCGATCACCCGCTTTTAATCCGGCGCGGCGGTAAAAATCCAGCATCGTGGCCCCGCCAAACGAGAGAGCGGCCGCCTGTGCATGGCTGAGGTTGTGAGGCTTGAGTGCCACGGCACTATCTTCGGCCACACATCGGTATTCCTGATGGCAACCCAAACCCGACCCAGTGAAGGCAAAAACCAGGTCACCTGGTTTGAATCGGGTCACGGCCGAACCGACATCCATGACCTCACCCGAAAGCTCAGTACCCAGCACCGGCTGTCTGGGCGCAAAAAGACCCAACGCTGGTCGCGCCAGGGGACCGAAGCCCCTGGGTAAAGTCAGCGAACGGATACGCCAGTCGGCAGATGACACGGTGCTGGCCCGCACACGCACCAGCAATTCATTGGCCTTGGGGGTGGGTATGGGTCTATCGGTGAACACTAAGACTCGCGGGTCACCATACCGGGTACAAATTGCTGCTTTCACATACTCTCCCTCATCGGTCTCAAAGTAAAAAACACTCCATTTTTTATAGCTGCTAGCGCAATACTGACATACACCTCATGCCATTTTCAATCAGGATCATCCGCCAGCAACAGGCATTTGCTTAGGGCCAGCTGAGGGTGCTTGCACACCATACTCAGCAAACCATAAGGGATGCCAGGCACGCGACCACCACAATGGAACCGATCCGTCAAACAAGCTGGAAAAAACTGTAATGCACCCGAAAAAAACATGGCTGCTTCTACTGGCCGCATCTGTCACATTGATGGCTTGCGGTGGTGGAGACACTGGCTTGGCACCCGCCAAGATACTGCTCGATGTAAAAGTTACCGGCTTGGCCTCGGGTTACACCTTGGTGCTGCAAAACAACGAGTCGAACGACCTGACAGTGCCAACCAACGGACGGTTCGCTTTTCCACAGTACGTCGAGATCGGCTCCACCTACTCAGTCACCGTGAAAAGTCAGCCGCCTGGGCACACGTGCAGTGTGGATGGCGCAAGCACCGGCACATTGGCACCGAGCGGTGCACTCATATCCATTGTTTGTTTGACGAATGGCACCTTGCCTCCACCCCAGGCGCTGGCGCGTCCGTCCAGTCAGGTCGCTGAAAAGACGGTTGTCAGTGTCAAACAAACTCAGTGTGTTGAGCGTTTTGGATGATTCCTGCCTTCGCACCAGTGAAACCAAGGCAGCAAAGCTCGAGAGCAGATTGAACCCAAGAATGAGTAGATTTTTACAGCCAAAGAAAAGAGGCCTATGACATGCATATTCGACTAACCAACGCAAATTGGGCAATAACAACACTCGTCGCACTATTTATTTCAGCTTGCGGCGGAGGCGATAGCAGTGGTGAGGTCCCCCCGGCTTCGGGCTTTGCGCTTTCACTGGGGCTGACAGGAGTTGGTAAGGTGCAATCACAGCCAGCAGGAATGAATTGTGCAGCAAGCTGCGAAGCAGATTTTGCGTCTGGCACCATTGTCACTTTGACCGCAATCCCAGGGACTGGGCATTCCTTCTCGGGATGGGCAGGCGCTTGTAGTGGTGCAGCCAGCACATGTGTGGTAACGATGGATCAATCACGGGCGATTTCTTCCGTCTTCACCCCCTCCGCTGGTCAAGTGAGTTACACATTGACCATGAATGTCACCGGCAATGGTTCAGTATCCTCGCAGCCAGCTGGCATTAGCAACTGCACCGCCAACTGCAACGCTAATTTCGCATCTGATACGCTAGTAACCCTGACGGCAACGCCAGCTGCCAATCAGAACTTCACTGGCTGGAGCGGTGCTTGCACGGGCTCGGCCAGTTCATGTACCGTCACACTGAGCCAGGCACGCACAGTCGGTGCGGCATTCTCCACCGTGGTTGGGAAAAATTTTGCCTTGAATGTCGCGACATCGGGCAATGGCAGCGTTGTATCAAACCCTGCAGGCATCAACTGCGGCAGTGTTTGCAGCGCTAACTTTGCTGCTGGCACAACCGTCAACTTGGTAGCCACCCCCAGCACAGGGCAGGTCTTTGCCAGTTGGAGTGGTGCATGTACCGGAAGTCAACCAAGCTGCGTGCTTCAGTTGACGCAAGTCCGCACTGCGCAGGCCAACTTTGTAGCAGCACTTCCACCACAAACATTTCAGCCGCCGCAATTGCTGGAGTCCAGCAACGACTTCAACATCGATGGGAGTCAGGTGGCCGTCAATCGCCGTGGCGATGCCATCGCGATCTGGGAGCAGTCAGATGGCTCTCCCAGTGGCGCGTACTTCAAAGTCCACTCGCGTCGTTATCAGGCCGCGACCGGCTGGCAGCCAACGGTGGTGCTTGATGTAGCACCTCGTCACCAAAACAACCCTAGCCTGATTTCTGGTGGTCACCTTTTGATGGACGATGCTGGCGTGGTCACCTGGATCCGTGAGGACCTGGAAACGCGCCGCAGTTCGCCCAGCACCGGTTGGGACTCTGCGTTCTACCCGCCAAACCTTCGGATTTCACAAAAACTGACCTCAGCCGTCTTGGCATCCAATGGAAACATCAGTGTTCTGCGTTCCGGTTCGGATGTTGAAAATGGCGTGTTGGTTGCGGGTGGCCAGTGGGGGACTTGGACGCGTGTGGACACCGCCGGTTCTACCGTGTCGAAGCGCGCCCAGATGGCGTTGAGCGCCAACGGTACCGCGCTGGCGGTGTGGAGAGAGAGCAACCCAGGGGACAGCAACTACAGCGTGAAAGCCGCGAGGTATACGCCAACAGGCGGTTGGGGGACACCCGAAAGCATTGAAGCATTGTTCACCAATGTGGCGGATGCAGACCCCAGTGTGGTGATGGATGACCAGGGCAATGGTATTGCCATGTGGCAGCAGAATGTTGGTAGTAACCCCACTGTGTACTCCAACATCTTCCGCGTTGGCAGTGGATGGCAAGGAGCCGTCGATGTCGCCGGTGAGTCGCAGGCACTGGCTTCCGCCCGGATTCAACTGGCAATGACACCAGATGGGCGCGCTGTGGCGACTTGGTATCTTGGCGGGGGTCTGGGCGTTTTGCGTAGCATGCAATACAACGCTGCGACGGGTTGGACTACGCCGGTCACCGTGGCTGGCAGTAACACCAGCCGCCGAATGTCGATGGACAACAGCGGTCGGGCCGTGATGGTGTATTCGGCCATTGATGCCATAACCGGGAAGTGGGATCTCGTATCGCATCGCCTGAGTTTTTGTGGCTCTTGGAGTGCGCCCACTTCCCTTGAGACTGCTGCGGGTAGCGCGCAAAACCTTGAATTTGCCATGAACAACAGTGGTCAAGGCGTTGCCCTCTGGGTGCAAGACGATGTAGCAGGTACGTCGGTGCGCAAGAGCCTTTGGACCTCAGTGCTTAGATAAAAGGAAGTGTGCGCATGAGTTTTCCTTGGCCGAGTCGGTCTATCGTGTTGACTCGTTCAGCGGCACCCAAGTATTTTGGCCTTGGATCTGGGTTTTCAGCGTCTGCCTATCTTCGGGCAGAACCTGTGAGAAGTCTTCGACAGCTTGGCGCCGTTTCATTCCTTATGTATAGGCTTCTTTCAATGAAAATAGATATGAAAAAAATAGCAGTGATAACCCTGTTCGTCAGCGGCTGGCTTTCGGGTTGTGCTGGCGGTGTGGCAGGTGGTTTCGATAGTGTGAACTTCGGCAACGCTGCCCAAGTCCACATCTTTACGCCTGAAGAGCAAAACGCAATGACGGCTGAGGGCACCATTCCAACCATGCTGGCACCCTCTGAAATACGGGCGCATTTTGAAAAAATCAGGGATGGAAAAAACACCAAACCGACGGGCGTGGTGACCTACTGTGACGCCGGCTTGGCCCAACTGATTCAGGCCCGAAGAAATCAAGCGCTCGCAGCTATCGATGGCGCCTGTGGTGGCAAAGACCAATATGAAATTCGGCACGAAGGCCTTGGCAACCTGAAGGTTCGTTATGCAGGCAACCTGCAGGTGGGAGCAAGCTGTACTCGCAGCAAGGCCGTCATGTTCAGATGCAATGGCGTCCAACCCAAGCCCAACCTGAGCAAGTAGTGATGCAAACGCTCTTGAAAAGTGCTTTTGCCTTGCTTTGGAGTCTGCTCTTGACGGCCTGCGTCAGCACCGACAGCTTGCAGTTGAGCAATGCGAAGGGCTCCAATTATGTTGTTACCGGAAAGAGCTACGAGCAAATATGGAAGGCCGCAACAGTCGCCATGGGAACTGACATGGATATTGTTGAAAGCCACAAACCATCTGGCGTGATCAAATCGAAAGTCGTCAACGGAACGCATGGGAAGGTCGTGGGGTTTTTCATCCAGCCTGCCCATGCATCAGCACCGCGCTACACCATCAATATCGTGAGCAGGTGGCCGCTCCAAGCGCCCAACGAAAGTGATGGCGAACCATCTGTCTGGGAAGATTTTAGGCAAGCATTGAGAAGCCAATATTGATAGTTTGGCTGACCGCTATGGGCACGTATATGCCCGTCACGAAAGGCTTGCTGCCCAGACACAGAAATCTTGAAATGGGGCTTCCACCCCGGTTCGGGCTTCGCCCGCAGCGCCTGCTTGCCTGACTCACCCCTTGCACCCGCTGTTTACGACTGCACGCCTAGCTTTTCGCGCCAGCCCGGGAACAACTGGTCCGCATCTTTCGGGAACGACTCGAAGGCCCGGGCAAACTCCCGGTGTTCCTTGGCCCACTCAATCGGGTCGGCGCCGGCTTTCCAGCAT
>NZ_JAQTWM010000052.1:0-8040 GCF_028689305.1 Rhodoferax sp.
AGGTGAAGGCAAGGCCGATGAGGCCAATCGTCTTCTGGAAAAGGCCTACCTGCCCGCAGCTGATGGCTACATCAAACTGGTGGGCGATTTTCTTGCCATGCAGCGTCAAGGCCTGGATGCCAAAGCAGCTGAAATCTCCGCCATTGAAAGCACCAGCCGCAATTTCCTGATCGGGCTGGCTGTATTGGTTCTGGCACTGGGCACCGTGTGTGCCTGGTTGTTGACGGTGGGTATCACCGGCCCTTTGGGGAACGCGGTTTCAGTGGCACGTCTGGTTGCGGACGGTGACCTGACGGCGCAGATCCAGGCGCAGGGTCACGATGAAACTGCCCAACTGCTGCAAGCCCTGGCAGGCATGAAAGACCGCCTTTCCCATATTGTTGGCAACGTGCGCCAGGGCTCGGAAAGCGTGTCCACGGCCAGTACTGAAATCGCCCAGGGCAATAACAACCTGAGTGCGCGGACCGAGCAGCAGGCCAGTGCCCTGGAAGAGACGGCGGCCTCCATGGAAGAGCTGAGCGCCACCGTGCGGCAAAACGCCGACAACGCCAAGCAGGCCAACCAGCTGGCCCAAAGTGCCTGTACGGTGGCGGTCAGAGGGGGTGAGGTGGTCAACCAGGTGGTCGAAACCATGAAAGGCATCAACGACAGCTCGCGCAAGATCGCCGACATCATTGGGGTGATTGACGGCATTGCCTTCCAGACCAACATCCTGGCCTTGAACGCGGCGGTGGAGGCGGCTCGTGCTGGCGAGCAGGGGCGCGGTTTTGCCGTGGTGGCTTCCGAGGTGCGCAGCCTGGCGGGTCGGTCGGCTGAAGCCGCCAAGGAGATCAAGAGTCTGATCACGGACAGTGTCCAGCGTGTCGAACAGGGCTCCAACCTGGTGGATCAGGCGGGCGTCACCATGACCGAGGTGGTGAGTTCGATCCAACGGGTGACTGACATCATGGGTGAGATCAGCGCTGCCAGCTCAGAGCAGAGCCAGGGTGTCGGGCAAGTCAGCGAAGCCGTGACGCAGATGGACCATGCCACCCAGCAAAATGCCGCACTGATGGAGGAGATGGCCGCCGCTGCGGACAGTCTCAAGGCCCAGGCCCAGGAGCTGGTGGCGTCGGTCTCGGTGTTCAAGCTGTCACACCAGCGGACGGCTGCGCTGTCTTATTCGTGAGTGAGTACTAACGCAAGCCTGCAGAAACCGCCGCAGGGTTGATCACACGCCGCACGAGGTCCTTGGTGGTTGGGGGACGCATCCGATTGAACTGCCCACGACTGCGCTTTGTCGTTGAATTTACACAATCAATCAGGCTATAGCCCAGGTAAATAAAGCTGTTTGTGCTACTTATTTTGTAGCGATTGCAGTAGTTTGCCGTGGATGCCGCCAAAACCGCCATTGCTCATGCAGACAATATGGTCTCCGGCACGGGCAACACGGGTGATGGCGCTGACCAGGGTATCCAGCTGATCGGACACCAGGGCTTTGTCACCCATCGGGGCCAGTGCGCCGGCTGCATCCCAGCCAAGCCCTGCGCTGTGGCAAAAAGACAGATCGGCACTGTCCAGGCTCCATGGCAGCAAAGCTTTCATGGTGCCCAGTTTCATGGTGTTGGAGCGGGGTTCGAACACCGCCAGAATCCGTTCACCGGCTTGGAGTCGGCTACGCAGGCCATCGAGTGTGGTGCGAATGGCGGTGGGGTGGTGGGCAAAGTCGTCATACACCGTGATCGTGCCTTGGGGCTCGGCACTCACGCGGCCACGTACCTCCATGCGTCGCTTGACATTGTCAAATTGCTTCAAGGCAGCTGCCGCTGTTGTCGGAGATACACCAAGGTGCTCAGCCGCCGCGATCGCCGCCAGGGCGTTGAGCTGGTTGTGGACGCCAGTCAGGTTCCAGGCGACGTGCCCAGCCAGCTGCCCGTGATGCAAGACATCAAACTCATGGGCTGGACCGATGGCCGTGAAGTCGCTCACAGCCGCGCCAAAGCTGCGCACCTCGCTCCAGCAGCCCATGTGCAACACCCGCGCCAGACTTTCCTCCAGGCCGTTGACAATGATGCGGCCGCTGCCATGGAGCCCGGTGCCCGGCACGGTGCGAACCAGATGGTGGAATTGACGCTCAATGGCTGCCAAATCATCAAAAATGTCGGCATGATCGAATTCCAGGTTGTTGAGTACAGCGGTTCTGGGGCGGTAATGCACAAACTTGCTGCGTTTGTCAAAAAACGCGGTGTCGTATTCATCAGCCTCAATCACAAACGGTTTACCCAGGCCCAGACGGGCGGAGACACCAAAGTTCAGCGGCACACCACCTACCAGAAAACCCGGTTGTAACCCGGCGTGTTCCAGAATCCAGCTGGTCATGGCGGTGGTTGTGGTTTTGCCATGTGTGCCGGCCACGGCAATCACGTGACGGCCCTGCAAAATATGCTCTGACAACCACTGGGGGCCGCTGGTGTAGGGCAGGCCTGCATCCAGAATGGCTTCCATCAGTGCAAACTTGGGTGTGCCGTCCGGCAGCCGCGCGCGGCTGACCACGTTGCCCACCACAAACAGGTCGGGTTGCAGGGCCAATTGGTCGGCACCAAAGCCTTCGATGAGTTCGATACCCAGGGCGCGGAGCTGGTCACTCATGGGCGGGTAGACCCCCGCGTCACAACCGGTGACGGTGTGGCCAGCCTCGCGGGCCAACGCGGCCAAACCGCCCATGAACGTGCCGCAAATACCAAGAATGTGAATATGCATGGGGCGATTCTAGTGACCGGTCTGTCACCAGGGCCGGGTCACCGGTCGGTATGTCAGGGGTGGCAAATCAGGGCAAAATGCGTCGTTTATGGTGAATCTGGAATCTGAAATTGCGGCGCTTGCCGCCCGCTGGGTGGTTGAGGAAGGGCTGGAATATGGTCCAGCCAAGCGACGTGCAGCCAAATCACTGGGTTTGAGTGGCCGTGGGGGCTTGCCCAGCAATGACAAGCTCGAAGATGCGGTGATGGAATACATTGCGACGTTTTGTGCTGACACGCAGCCGGCTGAGCTGTTGGCCCTGCGCCAGCTGGCGCTGGCATGGATGGAGCGTTTGATTGATTTTCGGCCGTATCTGGCAGGGGCGGTATGGCATGGAACGGCAACCCGTTTGTCGGATATTTATATCCAGTTGTTTTGTGATGACTGTAAATCGGCTGAAATAGCGTTGATTGATCAGCATGTCAGTTATGAACCCCGCACCGTGAAGGGGTTCAATGGTGAGCCGGTGGAGGCTTTGAGTGTTCATGCGTTTTGCCCGGGCTTGCAGGAGGAAATTGGTGTGCATCTGATGATTTATGACTGCGACGATGTGCGAGGTGCCCTCAAGCCAGACGCCAAGGGGCGGGTCCCGCGAGGTGATGTGTCGGCGCTGCGGCGTTTGTTGGGGGAAATGGCGTGAGTGCTTCTTCCTTGGTCTCCCGACGTGGCTGGGTGGCTGCTGCGGTAGGGGTTGTCGCAGCGGCAGGAGGGGCTGGTCTGGCTTGGCGACGTTCGCAGCAGCAATCTCAGGCCTTTTCAAATGCTGAAGCCTCTTTGTGGCAGCAGCAGTTTGCGCAGGTGGATGGGACGATGTTGGCCATGACGGCCTTTCAGGGAAAACCCATGGTGCTTAATTTCTGGGCCACCTGGTGTCCACCTTGTGTTGAAGAATTGCCGTTATTGAGTGCGTTTTTTGATCAAAACAAGTCTAAAAGTTGGCAAGTCCTTGGTTTGGCTGTTGATCAACAGACTTCGGTGAAGCGTTTTCTGGCGCAAATGCCGCTGTCATTTCCTGTTGCGTTGGCGGGATTTCCTGGCATTGAGTTAAGCCGATCGTTGGGGAATCTCAGTGGCGGCCTGCCCTTCACAGCGGTGTTCGGCGCGGCAGGCAACGTGCTGCACCGTAAAATTGGCAAGCTTTCTGCCGAGGACCTGCAGGTCTTCAGTCGTTTGTCTGGCTGAAAATGGCAGGGATGTTGCGTAGTAAAATGAAGAAAATTAGGCGAATTTTTCTGAAATTCAGAACTTTTACTGAAAATTAAATCAAATTAACATTTATCCACTGCGCGTTGGAGAATTCTTATGGATCTGAGAAAACTGAAAACCTTGATTGATCTGGTGTCGGAGTCCAATGTTTCGGAATTGGAGATTACCGAGGCCGAAGGCAAGGTTCGCATTGTCAAGGGTGGTGTGGCTCAGCCGGTGCAATATGTGCAGGCCGCAACGCCCGCAGTTGCCGCGCCCGTGAGTGTGGCTTCGGCTGTTGCCGAGGTGGCGACACCAGCGGAAACAGCGGAGACAGGGCATACGGTCAAGTCACCCATGGTTGGTACGTTCTATCGTTCCGCCTCGCCTGGTGCCAAGACGTTTGTCGAGGTCGGTGATGCTGTCAAGGAGGGGGACACCCTGTGCATCATCGAGGCCATGAAAATCCTCAATGAAATTGAGGCAGACAAAGCAGGCACAGTGCGGCGCATCCTGGCGGAAAACGGACAGGCCGTGGAATACGGGCAAGCGCTGTTCATCATCGATTGATGCCAGGGCGAACTCATGTTTAAAAAAATACTGGTCGCCAACCGGGGCGAAATTGCATTGCGGATTCAGCGTGCCTGTCGCGAGCTGGGCATCAAGGCCGTCATGGTTTATTCGGAAGCGGACCGCGATGCCAAGTATGTGAAGCTGGCTGAAGAAGCGGTGTGTATCGGCCCGGCGCCGTCCGGACTGAGCTACCTGAACATGCCGGCCATCATTTCTGCGGCCGAGGTGACGGATGCAGAGGCTATTCATCCTGGTTATGGGTTCTTGAGTGAGAACGCTGATTTTGCCGAACGGGTGGAGCGCAGTGGTTTCCAATTTATTGGCCCTACGCCAGAGTCCATCCGCATCATGGGTGACAAGGTGTCGGCCAAGCAGGCCATGATCAAGGCCGGTGTCCCTTGCGTTCCTGGTTCTGAGGGAGAGTTACCGGACGATCCTGTTCAGATCAAGCGTATTGCCAAAGCCATCGGGTATCCGGTGATCATCAAGGCTGCTGGTGGTGGTGGCGGGCGTGGCATGCGGGTGGTCCACACGGAAGCTGCACTGATCAACGCAGTGGCCATGACCAAGAACGAAGCTGGGGCAGCCTTCAATAATCCGGCGGTCTATATGGAGAAGTTTCTCCAGAACCCGCGCCATGTTGAAATCCAGATTCTGGCTGACAAGTATAAAAACGCGGTCTACTTGGGTGAGCGGGACTGCTCCATGCAACGGCGGCACCAAAAAGTCATTGAAGAGGCTCCTGCACCAGGTATTCCGAGAAAAATCATTGACCGCATTGGTGATCGTTGTGTGGCTGCGTGTAAACGGATCGGTTATCGTGGGGCGGGCACGTTTGAGTTCCTGTATGAGGACGGCGAGTTTTACTTTATCGAGATGAACACACGTGTTCAGGTGGAGCATCCGGTGACGGAAATGACCACGGGTATCGACATCGTCAAAACGCAGATCATGGTGGCCGCTGGCGAAAAGTTGCCGTTCACCCAACGTCAGATCCAGATTCGTGGACACGCCATCGAGTGCCGGCTGAATGCTGAAGACGCCTACAAGTTTGTGCCGTCACCCGGGCGCATCACCATGTGGCACCCTCCAGGTGGTCCAGGGGTTCGTGTGGATTCACATGTCTACACCAATTATTTTGTTCCGCCCAACTACGACTCCATGATTGGCAAGATCATTGTTCACGGTGATACCCGTGAACAGGCTTTGGCGCGCATGCGTACAGCCTTGGGGGAGACGGTGGTTGAAGGCATCAACACCAATATCGCTTTGCATCGGGAGTTGATGGTGGATGCCAAATTCATGGATGGCGGTACCAATATTCATTACCTTGAGGGTTGGCTGGCTGATCACGCCCGCTAAAGAGGGCTCGCGGCCATGTATGAACTTCGATTGATGTGCCCGGAGAGTCGGGTGGAGCCTCTCAGTGAGGCACTGGATGCGCTGGATGCGCTGAGTGTCAGTGTGGAGGATGCGGATGCCCAGACCGATGCTGAACAGGCGCTGTTTGGTGAGCCGGGCATGCCACCACCCAAAGACGGCTGGCAGCGCTCACGCGTACTGGCGCTTTTTCATGAGCGCGAACAGGCGCAAGAAGCTTTGCAACTGCTGGAGGCACAGGATTTTTTTGCTGGCTGCGAAATCCTTGGAATCCAGCTGGTGCCTGAGCAGGACTGGGTTCGCTTGACGCAGTCGCAGTTTGCACCAGTGGATATCACGCCGGATTTCTGGATTGTTCCTTCCTGGCATGAGCCTCCCGCACAGGCACGTGTGGTGATCCGGCTGGACCCGGGTCTTGCATTTGGCACCGGAACCCATCCGACAACGCGAATGTGTCTGCGCTGGATTTCGCGTCACTGTACTGATTCCGGTTTGACCAGGGTGCTTGATTACGGCTGTGGTTCGGGTATCTTGGCCATCGGGGCGGCCAAGTTTGGTGCGGCAGAAATCGATGCGGTTGACATCGACCCAGCTGCCGTGGAGTCCACCTTGTTGAATGCCCAGGTCAACCATGTGACCTTGCGCGCTGGTTTGCCCGAGGTGGTGTCAGGTGAGTATCAAACGGTGCTGGCGAATATTCTCGCGACCCCGCTGAAGGTGTTGGCACCGTTGTTATGGTCACGAGTGGCGCCGGGGGGGAATCTGGTGCTGGCGGGCATTTTGGAGCGACAAGCCGATGAGCTCAAAGCTGCCTATGCACCGTATTGTGCGCTCACGGTGTCTGACAGCGAGGATGGCTGGATACTGATGACAGCGGAGCGCTGAAGAGGCTGGCTCTACAACGGTAACAGCAGAAGTTTCATGGGTCTCTTGACACGCTGCCCGGCTTGCACCACCTTGTACAAAGTGGTGCCCGATCAGTTGCGAATTTCCCAGGGCTGGGTCAAGTGCGGGCAATGTGGTGACATATTTGATGCCTCCCAGCATCTGCTTCAGACTTCGATCGAGTCTGAAGCAGACACTGCCGGTGCACAGACGAACACGCCTGAAGAGGCACCCGCAGTGCATGAGGAGCCTGATGCCAGACCGTTGCTCCCGGAACCTGAAACCGTAGATGAGTCACCTGATGCCGTGATTGATGTCGGTGATGTGGTAGACCCAAATGATGTCATTCATCCAACGCTGGATGGTAGTTGGGCTGACTCGCCGGAAACAGTGTCTGGTTCTGTTGAGGCGGAGCCTGAGCCTGCGCTCGTGACGAAGCATGAAGACAGCGCTGTTTCAATGCCTTTGCCGGGCTTTGACGTGCCCGCGGTTTTGGATGACGAAGACGATCATGACCGTGTGTCGTTCCTGCGTGACGAACAACATCGATCTCATTGGCGTCGTCCCTTTGTGCGGGTTGGATTGGTACTGCTTGCTGTCTTGCTCGGGGCTGGACTTTGTGGGCAGTTGCTTTACCAAGAGCGGGACAGACTGGCTGCCTTGCAACCCGAATGGAGGCCGGCGCTGCAAACCTTTTGCGGGATATGGCATTGTTCGGTGCAGCCATTGAAGCAGACAGAATCCATTTTGGTTGAATCGGCGACCTTCAACAAAACGGGTGTAGACCGCTATCGTTTGAGCTTTGTTGTCAAAAACTCGATGAATCTGGCGCTGGCGTTACCCAGCATCGAATTAACGTTGACGGACCTGCAGGACCGCGTGGTTGTTCGTCGGGTACTTTCGCCTCAAGAGTTGTCTGCAACGTCCGACAGCCTGCCGCCTGCTGCTGAATGGCCGGTCGCCGTGACGATCCGAGTCAAGACGGATGCTGTCATGCCAGGGGTGGTCGGCTATCGGCTATTGGCCTTTTATCCGTAATGTCAAAAAAAGCCTGCTGCACAAGGGCAGCAGGCTGGGTGTTGGCCTCGCCAACAATCCTTAGGGCTTTGAACCGGTCGGAAATGGCCAAGCAGCTTGGGGGTTGAGCTTGGTTTGAGCTGTTGGAGCGGCTTTGGGAGCTGGAGCAGCAGCTTTCTTTGCCGGAGCAGCGGCCTTCTTGGCTGGAGCAGCAGCTTTCTT